>JAQVLH010000013.1 GCA_028704265.1 Candidatus Nanoarchaeia archaeon | reverse complement strand
GTTAATTCTGAATCTCTAAGAGAATATTTTACTAAATTATCAATATTATTAGTATCCCATTCGTTTGCTAATAAGGTAATATCATATTCATCTTTTTTTTCCCCTAATAATTCATTACTTACTGCATCCAGTGTATAAACCTCAGTTTTCAAATAAGTGCCCATAGTTGTTGCAATAAAAGGATAAAGATCAAAATTTATTATTCCTACTGTTTGGCAGCTCGTTCCTCTTAGTGCTTTTTTTGAAGTTTTAATAAAAGAGCCATCCCAGCTAGGATTAAATGGAACTTTGTTAATTTTTGCTCGTTCCATAATGTAAGGCAAATCAAAATTATCTCCATTATAACTTACTATAAACGCGGAATTAGTTTTTTGTATTATTTTTAAAAACGTTTCAATCATTTCTTTTTCATTTTTTACAACAAGGCAATCTTTTTCTTTACATTCTTTGTAAGTTATTACTCCTTTTTGTCCATTATTTATTGCATAACTTATCATTACTATTGGATCTTTTTTAGGGTCGCTTAATGAATCAGGATTATACGTTTCTATATCAAAACTTAATATAAGATAATCATTTCTTTTACTATCTAAGTGATTTATTTTTTTTATATAATTATTTTCATCAATTTCAAATTCAAGAGTTTTTAAGGGAGTTATTTTTTTATCAAATAAATATTTTTTATCAAGTTCAACATCCCTTTCATAGCTTGCAATATAACCTTCTATTTTTTTAATTTCATAATGCAGCATATTAATGCCCTCTTGGCTAAATGCAGTTATTTTTACAACTTCTTTTAATTCAGAATTAATTTTTTTTTGCTCTACTTTTACATCTTTTGCTGAATGAATTTCATCATTATCAGGCACTTGCATATTTTTTATTCTTTCAATTATTTCAGAAGTTATTGATTTAAACTCAACATAATAATAAGGATAATAAATATCTTTTAACTCAATTCTTTCATTTTTTTCATTAATCGCATAAATTAATGCAATATTTTTTTCAAATTTTACATCCAAAATATCCGCTTTTATTAATACCATTAATTAGGTTATTAATTCTTAGTTAATTATAAAAGTATGCGAATATTAAATTGAGTGATATGATAAATCAGTCCTGCTTTGATATTAAAGTAATAGTAAATGAATTATCCGTTCTTGTTAATTCGAGGATTGAAAAATTTTACAATACTTCTGAAGGTGAATTATTAATAAAAGGTTATTCTGCAGTAAAAGGAAAATATACATTAAGAGCTTTGAGAGGAGAATGCATTCATTTAAGTGAATTTAAAAGAGAAGTTGCTGACACTCCAAGCGGATTTACAATGTTAATGAGAAAATATATGAATAATTCAATGATTCTTGAAATATTTCAGCCTTTTTTTGAAAGAATTGTTATTATAAAAATTAAGAGAGGAGAAGAAGAATTTAATGTTATTATTGAACTTTTTAATAAAGGAAATATAATTATCTGCGATAAAACATTAAAAATAATTGGATGCTTAAAAACTATAAAATTAGGAGATAAAATTTTGAAAAATGGGGACGCTTATGATTTTTCAAAACCAGTATTTTTAGAATCATTTCTTGATAAATTAGAATTTAAAAGAATAATCAAATCAAGCAATCTTGAATCAATAGTAAAAACTATAGCAATCCAATTAGGAGTTGGAGGAAGATATGCTGAAGAAGTTTGCTTTAATGCAGGAATAGAATATTCAAAAGAGCCTGGAATGATGGAAAATGAAGAGATTGAAAAATTATTCAAATCATTTTCAAGTACTTATATGAATGTCAAGCATTACAAAAACATAGCTCCTTGTGTTTATTTAAAAGATAATGAGGTTATTAATTTTTCACCCTTTGATTTTAATTCAGTTATGGATTCTGAAAAAAAAGTCTTTGAATCATTTAATCAGGCTTGCGATTTTTATTATTCAAATGCCCAAATGGGAGTTAATAAAGATGAAAATAGGGGAGTTTTTGATTCAAGAATTATTCAGCTTAAAAAAAGGCTTACTCAGCAGGAAGAATATTTAACAGAGCTTGAAAATGAATCAGCAAAATTATTAGGAATTGGAAAATTGATATTTGAAAATAATGTAGTAATAAATAATATTTTATCAAAAATAAAAAATGCCAAGAATTCGAGAACTTGGGAAGAAATTTTAAAGGTTATTGATGCTGAAAAAAACAATGGGATTTATGAAGCAAGTATTATAAAAAAAATAACTCCAGAAACTGGAGAATTATTAATTGAAATAAACGGCACTGAATTTAATGCAGATATTAATGATGAATCATTTAAGCTTGCTAATAGTTTTTTTGAAAAATCTAAAAAACTTAAAGGAAAAATTCAGGGAACTCTTGTAAGTGCTGGCCAAACAAGACTTATGATTGAAGAATTAACTGAAAAAGGTATTAAAGAAAGCACAAAAATAATTAAGGATTTGCGTCCTGAAAAAAAATGGTTTGAAAAATTTAGATGGCTTAGAACTATAAATGGTTTTTTGCTTGTTTGTGGAAAAGATGCTGCACAAAATGAGATAGTTATTAGAAAAATAAGCGAACCAAATGATTTGATATTTCATGCTTCTGTTGCAGGAAGTCCTTTTGGCGTCTTAAAAGACGGATTAAAGGCGGAAGAAATTGATAAAATTCAGGCTGCTAATTTTATTTTATGTTTCAGCAGAGCTTGGAGAGAAAGTATAATGTCTGATGTTTTTTCAGTAACTAGGGAACAAATTTCAAAAACAGCTCCCAGCGGTGAATATGTATCCCATGGCTCTTTTGTAATAAATGGGCATAAAGATTTTTACAAAGGAATTAGCATGGAATTAGCAATAGGTATCGAAGAAAATAAAGTGATTGCTGGAGATATTGAATTAATTAAATCAAAATGCGAAAAATACTGCATTTTAAAACCTGGAGGCATCTCACCTGGAAAAATTGCAAAAAGATTAATGGAATTATTTGATATTAAAGATTTAAACAGCGAAGATTTCTTGGCATTCATACCAGGAGATTGCTTAATTGAATTGCCTTAATTATTAAATTCTTTCACAACTTTATCTTGCAGCAACCCGTTTGTTGATATTACTGAATCTGATTTTAAGCTGATTGACTTTCCTTTAATATCAGTTATTTTTCCTCCAGCTTCTTTTATTATTATGCAAAATGGAGCAAAATCCCAGATGTTTGTCTTTGGCTCAACCATTATATCAATTTTTCCGCTAGCCAATAAATGATAGCTATATGCGTCTCCAAATCCCCTTCTTCCCATAGTTTTTCCTGCAAGAGACAAAAGCTGTTTTAAATTGCCTTTTTTTTCAAAAAGATTTATTCCACCAAAACTTAGGTAAGATTTTTCAAGCAAATCTATTTTTGACACATTTATTTTTTTGCCATTTAAATAAGCGCCTTTGCCTTTCTCTGCATAAATAAGCTCTTTTAATAATGGCGCATATGAAACTCCCAATATTATTTCATCATTTTTTGACAATGCTATTAACGTTGAAAAAAAAGGGATTTTTCTTAAATAATTCTTAGTTCCGTCCAACGGGTCGATTATCCATTTGTATTCAGAATTATTATTTTCATTTCCGGATTCTTCGCATATAAAACCGTGATTAGGGCAGTATTTTTTTATTATTGTTTTTATTTTATTCTCGGCAATTCTGTCGGCTTCAGTTACTGGGGAATTGTCCTGCTTTAAATTATAATCAATTAATGGATACTTTTGAATTAATATTTTGCCTGCTTCTTTTGCGGCTTTTATTGCAATGCCAAGATAATCCATATTATAAAAAATAAATTAGCTATTTAAAAAAATATATAAAAAATAAAAAAAAAGAAAATTTTAAATTAATATTTAGAAGTCGAATTCTTTTATAGTTACTCTTCCGTTACTCTTTGCTCTATCTGATGCTGCTTTAATCATAGCCATTACTTTTTTATCTAATTCTTCAATAGCTGAATCAGGGAATCTAACGTCTATTTTTTTTGCAGCTTCTTTTGCAGCTTTTCTTACTATCATCATTTTTTTATCACCTTTTTTTCCTTATCTATTAGCCATTTGGTGGCGTTTTAAAAGATTTATGGTTAAAATGAGTTTTAGTAAGATTTAAATACGATGTATTTCTTAATTAATACTTTAATCTAAGAAGAGCTATTTTAATTTTATTAATGTCAAAATTATTTATTTTTCCTATTTTTATTTCTCTTCCTCCTCCTTTAATTTCAAAAACTTTTTTTAATTCTTCAAAAATATTTTCTGAATTTTTTCCTGCAATAATTATTGTATTATCATTTATAAAAACCACATTTGAATTTTGAGCTTCTTGCGAAGCTTTTTTTATTAATTTTTCAGATTCAATTCCATTAAATTCATAAAAAATTATGCCATTAACAGGCTCAAATTTAATAGAATTTAATAAAGCATTATTTAATTTTCTAATAGTGGATTTTAAGAGAAGGTTTTCATTATTAATTGAAATTATTCTTTGGCTTAATTTTTGAGGATTTTCATTTAAGTCATTGCTTAATCCAGTAAGTATTGCACAGCTTGTTATTGCATAATTTATTGCTTTTTTTCCTGTTAAAAAAATTAATTGAGTGATTTTTGATGATTCTTTTTTTATATCCTTAATTATTATAAATTCTATTTCCTTTGTTGAAGCTAAATGCGTACCGCTGCAGGCAGCTTTGTCATAATTCCCTATATTTATTATTCTTACCTTTTCATCTTTTATCTTATCAATTTTTATTCTTGTATTAGTAACATCTTCTTTTTTGACAACTTCCTCTTTTATTTTCAAATCCTCTTTTATTTTTTCATTTGCAGCTATTTGAGCAAGAATTAAATCTTTTTGATTAATCTCCCCTATTACAAAGATTTTTGATTCGTTTTCAGATAATTGAATTTTTTCAATTTCAAAAGAAGAATTAATTTTTTGAAGGGAGCCGAATAATAAATGTTCAGCAGTATGAGCTTTCATCAATTCATACCTATAATCCCAATCAATTGAAAGTGTAACCTCCTGATTTTTTTTAAAAATATTATTTTTTAAATAAAATTTAGTGCCATCATATTTTAATATTTCTTCTTTTTCTATCCAACCTTTATCAGAAGGCTGTCCTCCACCTTCTTTATGGAATATTGAATCCTTTAATATTACATAATCATTTAATGATTCAATTATTATAGTTTTTATTGATTTTAAATAAGAATCCATATTTTAGCCTTTTTATATTAAAATTATAAGCCAACTAATATAAAATTAACTATTTTCTATATGAACATTAAATAAACCATAATGAACTATTTAATAATTAAAAAAAACATGGTGTTGCTTAAATTTAAAGGCATTTTTAACAGTTAAACCGAATTATTTAAAAATGATTCTATATTAGTATACTCTAGAATAGTGTGTGTTAAATAAGGGAAAAATCAACAATATCAGTAACTACAATAAGTAACAACATAATACAGTAACTCTATCCCTTTATTTTACAATATTTCTTTTTTTAAAATAATCTTATTTTTTCTTCCTTCAGGAATTATTTCAATAATGCTTTTTCTTGAAAGTCCCTGAATTAATTTAGAAAGTTTAGGCTTTGATAAATCGAGAATCTCCCCAATATCTTTTTGAGTTAAATCCTTTTTTTTAATTAATAAATCAACAACTGCCTTTTCATCTTTTGAAAGAACTTGAGTAAGGGTTTTAGACCTTGATTTTTTAAAAAATAAATAAATAGTTACTGCACCTATAATAAAACTTGATATAAATGTTAAGATAATAATAATTACTGTTGAATTGCTGCCGCTTATTTTTTCAAAAAAAACAAGAAATGATTTTGATTCCAAATAACCTAATTTTTGATTCCATTCCATTATAATAACTTCATTGCTTGAATAAAGTTTATTGGGTAAAGGATTAATTGCATTGCCCTGATTTGAAATTATTGCATAATTATGTGGCAATATTAATTTTAAATTAAAAGATTCAAGATTATAATAAGATAAAAAATTATAAGAAAAAACATTAGAATCTCCAAAATTAGTAACTACTGAACTATCATAAATTCTTACAATATAATTTTTTTGGCTATTTTCTTTAAATATGTCATTAACTATTATTACAAATATTCCATTTGAAATGCTTGTTGAATAATTAAGTAATTTTGAATCAGAATCAATTACATCAAATCTTTGGGGCATAAATGGCATTAATAATAAAACACTTGAAAGATTCTTTGAATCCTCATTTTGCATTGTAAAATTAATCCTTTGAACAATGCTTAAATCATCATTAATTTCAATATAAGATTCTATTTTATTCGCATTTTGAGCACAATAGCAATTTCCTATAAATAATAGTATAAAAGCTAAAAAAATCGCTTTTTTCATATTTTTTAAAGTAACAGTTTAAAGGTTTTAAACCTTTAGAATTAACTTTATAAATCATGAATAAAATAATAGTCTTATGGAAAAGAAAAAATTTGATAAAGATATTAATAAAATCGAATTTATTTATATTTCACAAGCAGTGCTATTTTTAGTATTAGCAGCTTTACTTTTTGTAAATTCAGTCCTTTACACTTATGTTTTAATGGTTACTTTGATTATACTTGCAATAACTTCAATATTTTTTGCATATGAATGGGTAGGTATTGAAAATAAATTTAAATAAGTAAAACAATTCAAATATTACTTATGATTAAGTCTTTTATTAATTTTTTTAAGAAAGAAGAAGCTATTGGAAGAAATAAAGCCTTAGTTGTTAAAAATTTATCAAATGTTTATTCTGGCAAAAAATTTTTAGATAATATTAGTTTTGTTGTTTATTATGGAGAGATTTTTTCAATAATAGGACTTAGTGGAAGCGGAAAAAGCAGTTTATTAAAAAATATATTAGGTTTATATCCAAAAAGTTCAGGAGAAGTTTATTTTTTTGGAAAACATCCTTTTTTTTCAAAAAAAATGGTTGGTTATTGCCACCAAGATGATAGTTTTTTGCCTGATTTAACAATAATGGAAAATATAGAATTATTTTCAAGCATTAATGGAATTAAAAAAGAAATAGGTATAAAAAATGGAATTGAATTTCTTAAAAAATTTAGAATTGAAAAACATAAAGATGATTTTCCTAATAAACTTTCAGGAGGCCAAAGAAAAAGATTGAATATAGTTTTAAGTTGCCTTCATTCTCCAAAGTTATTAATACTTGATGAACCTTTTGCCGGATTAGATTATTTTAACAGAAGGCTTTTATGGGATTTTTTAACTGATTTAAAAAACAAAGGCGTTAGCATTATTATTACAACTCATTTGCTTACTGAAGCCCAAGAATATTCTTCAAGAATGCTAATAATGAAAAATGGCAAAAAATTTACTTATGGCACTTTTTCAGAAATAAGGGAAAAAATAAAGTTTAATCATTTATATTATATTAGATTTAATAGATTAGGTAAAGCTTTTTTTGAAAAGCTTAAAAGTTTTTGCGAATTTAAAAAAATAAAAATAATATATACTTATAAAAGAGAACTTCAATTTGCTCTTGAAAATTTAGAGCAAAAGAATAAAATCACTTCTTTTTTAGAAAAGAATAAACAGAATTATGTTGAAATATCAACATCAGAACCTAGCTTGGATGAATTTATGCTGGTGAGTATATGAAATTATTAGAATTTTTAAAAAAAGAATTTATTTTATTTAAAAGAAATAAAAAACAAATGGGAATAGTGATAGCTTTACCTTTGATTTTTGCATTGATTTATACATTAATGTTTTCATTTTCTTCAGTTAATATTTCGCTTTCAATATGCAGCCTTGATGAAGGAGAATATGCTGACATGTTTGTAAATTCATTAACTGGAAATTTTAAAGTTAATTATTTTAAATCAAATGATTCGGATAATTGCTTTAATTTAATTAAAGATGATATAGTAAAAGGGTATATACTTGGATTAAGAATGCCTAAAGATTTTAGTTCTCGATTGCTAAATTATACCTCTCCAACAATTGATTTATTTATTGATAATTCAAAACCTAATTTGGGATTTTTTGCTCAATCATTACTTACTAGCAGCATAAATGATTTTAATTATGGTGTAATCAGTTCTGCACAAGAGACATTAAAAGACAATACTGAAGATATTAAAAGAGATTTAGAAGGAACTGTTAATATGCTTGAAATAATTAAGCCAAATATTCCTTCTGTAACCCAGACTTATTTTGATTTATTTTATTCAAATGTTAATGCATATAAAACAAGTATATCAACATTAAATAATTTTAATTTAGAATTTGTTGTAAAACCAGTTAACACAAATTTAATGGGTATATTTATGGGAAATAATAATAAAGGTTTTTCATTCTCAGTGCTTTATATAGTGTTAAGCGTATTAGTTATTGTTCTTCTTTCAAGTATGAGTATAATTTATGATAAAAAAAATAATTTTATTATAAGATTAAGAGCTGGAAAAAATAACTTAATTCCTTACATATTTTCAAAAATCATATTTTTTTCTATGATTGGATTTGTAATATTTATACCTTCATTCTTAGTATTCTTAATGGATAATGCTTTTTTTAATATAAATATTATTTCATTAATAACTAGCATATTCTTAATTTCATCAACTTGGACATTTATAGGGTGCATTATAGGATTTTCGAGCAAGGATGATTCAAGCGGAATAATGATTTCAATATTTATAGGATTTTTAGTATTACTATTATCCGGATTATTTTATCCTTTAGAATTTTTGCCACAGGCAGTAAAATATATTACTATGATTCTGCCAACTTCTTTGCATACTTCAATGCTTAATAATGCGTTAATATTTAATGCTTCAATCCCTGATATGTTAAATATATTTATCAATAATTTATATTATGATTTAATATTATTAATAATATGTATTTATTTTTTAATGAAACCAATTAGAAATTAATCAATAAATTTTTTCTTTTAATTTTTCAACCCTGCTTTTTAAAGCATCATTTTTTTTGCTTAATTCCCTGTGGCTGTTTAATAAAAGATTATATTTCTTTGCTAAATCATTGTATTTAATTTTAGAAACAGTATTTTTTTCATAATCAAGTATTCTTCTATTCATTTCTGAAATAGTATCAAGCATTTTCGTTTTAATTCCGGAATCTAAAACTATACTTTTAGAATTCTTTCTTCTAAATACGGTTGAAATCTTATAAAATGCAATAAGGACAGCATCGATGCCTCCAAATATTAATATTAACAATAATAAAGCGTTCATTATTAGTTTGAGTTAAAGTTTTTATTTTTAAATATTCCTATTTAAAAAAAAATTTGATAAAAATATTTAAATCAACACAAATTCTTCTAATGGCTATGAAAGAATGCCCTAAATGTCATTTTGTTTTAGAAGATAATAATGAAGTTATGAAGGTTTCTAAGCTTCTTAGAATAAAAAAATCAAACAATGATGATTCAAATTACCCTATATTGGTGGCAGATTTCATTTGCAAAAAATGCAATAAGACTATTCATATAAAATGGAGCGATGCTGTTGAAAATTTTGAACTTATAAAATGCCCTGTTTGCAGCAATGATTTGGTAGTTTCATTATTCTTAGGCGCAATGAATGGATTTAATCTAAAAAGCGTATGCTTCTCATGCTATCATGAATTAGGAAGCGGCAATATTGCAATGAAAATTTAAATAATTTGTATAATATATTAAATTTAAAAATAAAATTCAACATTTGGCTTTTTTGGCTCTTCCTTTTTAGGTTGCTGTTCATCATTTCCAAAAATAAAAAATGAATCATTTGGCTTCTTTTCTTGGCTTGGCATCTTAGTATATTCAGGTTTAGGAGAATAATCTTCTTTTCCATACTCAGGCTTAAATGTATACTCATCCTTGCCATATTCTTTCTTCCCATAAGGCCCCGGATTATATTCTTCCCTATAATTTGTTTTTTCAGGCTCAGTGTATGAATATTCATTTTTTGGAGCTTGATATTCATCTCTTGAATATGCAGCCGTATAATCTTTTTTCTCAAAATCATTACTCATTAATTCAGCCATTTTTTTATCATGAACTTTTAAAAACATATCAACTGCGTCCCTTAAGGCTCTGGCTTCATCAGGATTTAATTTAAAAGCACTCTTAATAGTTGATTGTTCTCCAATTTTTAAAAAAAAATTTCCTTCAATGGGGTATTCCCTTTCAATTCTTGGCTCTTCTGCTTCTATTTCTATAAAAGTCCTATTATCTTTCCAAAAATGAGTTTTCCTGAAGATTTTCATAGCCTAAAAAGATAAATCAGGCATTTTTATAGTTTTTCACAATATTTTTAAATACATTTTTTTCTTTTAATTTATTATGTCTGTAATGCTAAGATATCAAATTAATGAAAATGAAAAACAAAGAATGAACCTTGAAAAAACAAATTGTTATCCGATATTTTATGATTCTAAGCAAAGATGCTATTTATACTCAAAAAAAGAATGCCCTAAAGAGATTATGGAAAAGCATGAAGAAGCAATGAATGTATTTTCATCTACTTATCAAAATTCAGTTAATAGCCCTCAATTGCCAAATCCTATTAAGTTTAATGATTTGGAAAAAATTTTAGATAAATATGGTTTATGCAACTATTCTGTTGAATCATTATCAGTTATCAATGATAATGGAAATTATGTTCCTGCTGCAATTTTAAGCTTTAATTTTGAATCAGGAAGGTATGGTTCTGGATTTATTTTTCCGCAAAAAGAAGCATTACTTATTAATAAAATTAGAACTTATAGTTCAAAAGAAAATGCAAAAAAATATGCTTTAGAAATAAAGATTATGCTTGAAAAAGATGAAATTGAAGAAAAGAATAAAGGATATATGCTTAAGCCTATGATTAATAAGAATGCACAAACCCCTTGCTCAAAAAGCAAAAAAATAAGATTATAATCATTGCCAGAATCTTCTGGTTCTGATGAATTTTTTTTCTTCCTCAATTATATCTTTTATTAAATCCTCTTCGGATTTATTTAAAAATAGCACTCTTTTTGCATTAGTTACTCCAACCCCATAGCCTGCCACTGCAAAGCAAGCCCTGATACCATAGCTTAGAAATAATTCAGCAGTATCATTCATCATCTTCTCAGTCCTTTCCCTACTTGGCTCTAAAAAACTGATAGTTTTTGCTTGGCAGAAAGGGCATTTATTATAAGGAAAGCTTTGCACCTGAAAATTTCCCAATTCTTTTTTGCAATTATTGCATGCAAAATCAAAGGTTTTTTCCATCAGCCTTTTTTTTACTAATTCTAAAATTTCTGCATCATTTTCTCCTCTTAATAATATTCCTCCAAAGCTTCCATGATTTAATCCATTAATTGCAAAAATAGATAATTTATTATCATTTGAATAAATTATTTTTGAGGTTTGCAAAACTTTTTTTGCGCCGCTAAGATTCATTTTTTCCCTGATTACTTCATTCATAGTTTCTTTGAACACATAGGTATCTTCGTAAATTTTTACAATCCTTGCCATTCTTGCGCCAATGTATTCAGAGCCTTTTTGAATTATTCCAAATCTTTGGCCTACATTGAAAAATCTCATATGAAAAATTGTTGAATTTTTTAAGCTTAATCTTACTAAATCATTTATCATTTCTGGTTTTAATTCATTCATTATTTCCTTGAAAGTGTTAAAATTGAAACTTTTGGGCAGAGTGAATATTATTCTGTAAGGGTCTGCTTTTGAAGCTATATTATATCCGGTTCTTGCGCCTAAAATGCTTGACAAAGCCATTGATATTGCTTCATTTATTCTTGAGCCATTGCATGAATTTATTATTATTTTATCCTCATAATGCTCAATATATAATGATTTAGAGTCTGGTATTAATTTATTTTTATAAAACTTATTTCTTAATCTTCCGACAACTCCTGCCACCCTTTTACTTACAGGAATTAATTCTCCACTCCATGATGGAACCGCTGCGCTGCTTGGCTTGGTTCTTGCAACACTTATTATATCCTCTTTTATTTCGAGTATTTGCCATGGCTCCCCTTTCATTATTATTTCACTTCCTGGAATACAATATTGTGATACAAAAGATTCATCAAGTGTTCCTATTCTTGCTCGAGTTTCAGTGCTTATTACTTTGAATGTTTTAAGATCTGGTATTGTTGATAAACTTTCAAAATAATAATAAAATGATTTATTTTCTAGCATTATTTTTTTGCCATCCAATTTTAAATATCTTAATTTTTCCAAAAATTTCAAGAAATCAAGCAATTCTTCTTCGTTTATTTTGAAAGAATAACTTTTATTAATTGATTCTAATAATTGCTCAAAAGTTATTGATGAATCATCTTTTAAGAATCCAATTATTTGATGAGCCAAAACATCCAATGAATTTTTTGGTATTTGGGGCTTTTCCAAATATCCTTTTTTTAATAATAATGCTATTGCTAAGGATTCTAAATAATCATCATCATTAATTGTAAGTATTATTCCATTGCTTTTCTTATAATACGCATGCCCGCTTCTTCCTATTCTTTGAACTAATTTACTGGTTTGCCTTGGACTCATAAATTGTATTACTAAATCAATGCTTCCTACATCTATTCCTAATTCCATTGAGCTAGTTGCAATAATTGCTTTCAGATTTCCTTCTCTTAATTCATCTTCCATTTTTATTCTTTGATTTTTAGCCAAGGATGAATGATGAAGTCCGATTTGCAATTTTGGATAAATCTTATTTATAGAAAAAGATAATATTTCTGCTTGCTGCCTAGTATTTACAAAAATTATTGCTTTTTTTGCCTTGCTTAAAAGCTCTTCCATTTTTATTATTGAATTAAGTAAAGAAATTGATATTCCTGTTTTTTTAGCCAAATCCTTATTTTTTGTTGAATTATCTGGCTTGTTTACTTTTATGGTTGTTTCTTTTGGCTCGACAATATTAACTAATTCGCAGGGCCTTTCATTGCATAAAAATTTTTTTACTTCTTCCATATCAGCTATTGTTGCGCTTATTCCGATTCTTTTATAATCCGCAATCCTTGCTAGTCTTTCAAGACCTAATGATAATTGTGCTCCTCTTTTGCTTGGCAATAATTCATGAATTTCATCAATTATAACAAATTTAACACTTTTTAGATTAAACTTCATTTGTTCGCTTAAAAACATTGATTGCAATGATTCTGGAGTGGTAATTAATATATTTGGAGGATTAATTGACTGCTTTTTTCTTTGGCTGCTTGTTGTATCCCCATGCCTTACTTCAACAGTTAATCCTAAATGCTTTGCAAAATCAAAAACTCTTTTAAATATATCCCTATTTAAGCTTTTAGTTGGAGCAATATATAAAATTTTTAAGCCTAATCCTTTGTCAAGTATTAATTCAAAAACTGGCAATATTGCTGCCATCTTTCGTTATTGAGAAAGATGGCGAAGTAAATCATGTTAGCGTTACAAGATCCGTACATCCTTTATTGGACGAGGAAGCGCTCCGGGTAATAGGAGCTTCTCCCAAATGGAAAGCAGGAGAAAAG
>JAQVLH010000149.1 GCA_028704265.1 Candidatus Nanoarchaeia archaeon | reverse complement strand
CTTCCTTGCTTCTTTTTAAATATTCAAGCTCTATCATTTAAGTTCAACCTCAATACTCTTAGCTAAATCTAGCGAGGTTTTAATAAATTTTTTAAGTTCCTCAAATTTAAAATTTATAAGCTCATAATTTTCAGAGATAAAAGTATACTTGTCATTTTTTTCTAATATCATCCCCCTTAAATCATAAGATTTTATTGAATCAAATATAGTCATAATATCTTTTTTCAAATCATTATTTAATGAAAATCTTTGCGAATAATTATCCATAAAATAATTAAGCAATAAATATTCATCGCTAAAAATATTATGAATATTGCCTTTTTCTTTTTGAAAAATAAAATATGCCTTAATTGAAAGATTAATTGATTTTTTAAGATGCATTAAAGTGCTTACAACTATTTTTTTGTCCTTTATTACTTTATTAGTAATTTCTAAAACATAATCAGCAATCTTTGCTTCTTTAATCGCCTCATTAATAAGATCATTGGGGAGTTGCATAGAATAATTATTAAATGCTGATAGCTTTTAATACTTTTTATGAAAGCTTATTTTGAAAATGAAATGCATGAAAAATTATACTATGAATTAGAAAATAATAATTCAAAAGTTTTAGCAATTATGGTTCCCGGATTTAAAAGTGATAAAGATATGCCATTATTTAAAAAAATTGGAGAGGATTTAAGCGTTGATTATTTAAGGATTGATTTTTCAGGATGCGGCGAAAGCGACGGAAATTATTCACATTCGACAATAAAAAAACAGGTAAATGAGCTTTGCTTATTTATTAAAAAAATGAACTATGAAAAAATAATCCTCATAGGCCACAGCATGGGATGCACTGTTTCAATAATTGCTTCGCAGTTTAGCAAAAAAATTGCTTCGCTTATTTTAATTAATCCACTTGTTTTTCCTTATTTGACTTTTAATGACTCTTTGATAAAATTTTCCCCTTATGTTGTGCTTAGAAAATTTAATCCAGAAAATAATACAATTTATGACCGTTTTAAAAAATTAAAAGAAACAAAAGAGAAGATTATAACCAAAATTAAAAAAGAAGTTATGGGAAGAGAAATGTTTGAGGAAATGAAAACCTTGGATGTTATGTGCATTGCAAAAAAAATAAATCTTCCAGTTTTTATAATACATGGAAGAAAGGATGAATTGATACCTTTATCACATGCGCAATACATTAATTTTAATGTTAAAAACAGCCAATTAGCAATTTTAAATTATTTCCATAGTCCTTTTGCAGAAAATGAAATCAATGAAGTTTCAAAACAAACATTGAGTTTCATTAAAATATTAAAAGAAAAGTTTTTAAAATAATATTCAATCATTAAGACTACTATGGTAGCATTAAGAGGAAGCGATGTATATAAACAGGTTAAAAGACCTTATACTAGAAAGTCTAAATTTAAACAGCACATGTACATTAGAGGAGGTATTCCTAGTAAAAGAACTGTAAAGTTTGATATGGGAGATATTAATTCAAATTATCCTATGAGAATAAGCCTTTTTACTTTACAAAAAGGAACTTTATTAGATAATGCTATTGAATCAAGCAGGCAAACTGCTAACAAATATTTGCTTAAAATGTTCGGAGGAAAACAAACAGGTTTTTATTTTAAAATTAAAGTTTTTCCTCACCATATTGTAAGAATCCATCCTATTGCTATGGGAGCAGGAGCAGACCGTTACTCAACAGGTATGGCCAGAGCTTATGGTAAGCCAACTAATTTAGCTGCAAGAGTTAATGCTGGACAAGAAATAATGTTTATTGAAATACCTATTGAAAAAGAAGCAATTGCAAGGGAAGCTTTAAGAAAAGCTAAATGTAAGATTCCATTTAAATCTTATATTGAAGTAACTAAAAAAGAAATAGCTCCTATTCAAAAAAAATAATTTTTTAAATATTTATTATTGATTTTTTTAAAATTCCTCCAAATATTATAAACGTGTTTTTAAATTAAATAATTGAATTTAAATATTTAATAATAAAAATATTTTTTTTTAAAACAATCTTTTTAAATAATCAGCTCCTTTTTTTTATTTAATGTCTGAATATGTTAAATGGTTTAAAGAAATATCTAAAAATGATATAAAATTTGCTGGAGGAAAAGGCGCTAATTTAGGGGAGATGTTTCAGGCAGGGTTTCCAATACCTAACGGTTTTGTTATTACTGCTCAATCTTATTGGAAATTTTTAGAAGAAACTGGAATAATTGATGATATTACTAATATTTTAAGCAAATTAGATCCGGAGAATAACGAAAGTTTGCAGTCATTATCAAAAAAAATAAGGGATTTGATTTTATCTAAAGAAATGCCTGCAGATATTACTGAAGACATAATTCATAATTATAATTTAATGAAAAAAGAATCTAAAATAAATATTATAAATAGTGATTCTGAAATAATTAAATCAAGCATTAATGATGTTTTGGTTGCTGTTAGAAGCAGCGCAACTGCAGAAGATTTGCCTGATGCTAGTTTTGCTGGACAGCAAGAAACTTTTTTGAACATAATTGGAGAAGCAGAAGTTATTAAAGCAGTAAGAAAATGCTGGGCTTCATTATTTACAGCAAGAGCAGTTTATTACAGGGTGAAAAATAATTTTCCTCACATGAATGTTAAAATCGCTGTTGTTATTCAAAAAATGATTAGCAGTGAAATGAGTGGTGTTGCATTCAGCGCTAACCCTTCAACAGGTAATAAGGAAGAGATGATTATTGAAGCAGGTTACGGTTTAGGAGAAGCAATAGTTTTAGGAGAAGTTAATCCTGATTTGTATATTATTAATAAAAATAATTTATCAATTAAATCTAAGCAAATAAAAAAACAGGAAAGAAAATTAGTCAGAACCAGCAAGGCTAATATTGAATGGGTGCCTGTTGAAGAAGAATTGCAGGAAAAGCAAGTAATAGCTGATGAATTTATTTCAAAGCTTGCTAAAATAATTAAATCAATTGATGCTCATTATGATTTCCCTCAAGACATTGAATGGGCTATTGAAAATAATAAAATATTTATAACTCAATCTAGGCCAATAACAACTCTTGAAAACTTAAAAAAAGATGTTATGAGTGAAAAACAAAAAGAAGGAAAAGAAGATATTTTGCATGGTTTAGGAGCAAGTCCTGGAGTTGCTTCAGGAAAGGTTGTAAAAATTAAAGGAGTTGATGAATTAGATAAAATTCATCCTGGAGATATTTTAGTAACTAAAATGACTGACCCTAATATGGTTCCTGCTATGAAAAAAGCTAGCGGAATAATAACTGATGAAGGAGGAATGACTTGCCATGCCGCAATTGTTTCAAGAGAATTAGGAACTCCTTGCATTGTAGGAACTCAAAAAGCTACTTCAATATTAAATGATGGAGATATTGTTACTTTAGATGCAACTAATGGAGTTGTTTATAGAGGAAAGAGTGAA
>JAQVLH010000148.1 GCA_028704265.1 Candidatus Nanoarchaeia archaeon | reverse complement strand
TTATTGGGAAAAGATTGTATTTAAACTCCTCATAATATTTAATTGTTTCATAATTTTTTATAAGATCAGAAAACCTACTTCTAATTTCATTTAAAAATATCATATATTTCTCTTCATTTTCTATATAAATATCTAACTCAATATCATCTCCACCAATAAGGTTTGCAGAAGACCATATATTTTCATTATATTGACAAAAACCTAAAAAATCATTAAACCTCTTAATATTAAAATCTTTAAAATTTAAATGTAATTTAAAATATTTATAACCAAGTTTATTTATATCAACACCTATATTATAACTTAAAATTATTTTCTTCTTTTCAAGAGATTTAATTTTTGAAAAAATGGTTGTTTCAGATAAACCAACCTCTTTAGATATATCAGTTATTTTCATTCTTGAATTTTTTGCAAGTAAAGATAATATTTTTAAATCAGTATTACTTAAAGTTATTTTTTCATTTGTATTTTTAAAATAATTATATACAGGCATGTCTTCAAGATATTTACTAACTAAAAAAGCCTTTGGATAAAGATAATACCAATCATTAATGTGTGTGCGCTTTTCTTCTATAAACCTACCATATTTTTCATAGAAATTTTTCCAAAAAATAGAAAACTCAGAAACATCTCTACACCAAAATATAAAATTAATATCCCATCTACCAATTATTGTAACCCCCCAACCTATTTGAGAAACTCTTTTTAAATAATTTAAAATTTCTTCAAACTTTTCTTTTTCTAAATTACATAATTTTAAAAAAGTTCTAAAAGCTAAAACATTAATTTTTGAATAGTCTATTATACAAGTAAAATTTGTAATTACTTTATTTTCAATTAACCTATTTATTCTATAATTTACAACCTCTTTACTTAAATTAACCTTTTTTGCAATAGATGAAAAACTAGTTCTTGAATTTAAATCTAATTCTAATAATATTTTTTTATCTTTTAAGTCTATATGAAGCATATTTTATCTTATGATTAAAAATATTTAAAAATATATGGTTTTGATAAACTTATCTTAAAAACATTTTATTAAAGTTAAAAAATACTTGTTAATTATTAACGACATAACTAAATAAAATTAAAATAGGTGGTTTTATGAAAATAAATCAAATTATTGTTGTAGGACTTATTCTTTTAACAGCAATGGTTTTTGGAATTACAGCAAGTGGATATTTAACATTAAATAAAGAAGAATATATCCAAGTAGCATACATTTCTTCACTTTCAGGAGAGGCTGGTGTGTGGGGAGAATCTTTAAAAAAAGGATTTGATTTTGCAGTTGAAGAAATTAACCAACAAGGGGGAATTAATGGCAAGTTAATTAAACCAATCTATGAAGACGATGAATGTGATTCAAGAAAAGGAATAGATGCATATAATAAAGTTATAAAAATAAATAATGTAAAAATAATTACAGGCACTGTTTGCTCTTCAGTTGCAATGTCTGTAGCACCAATAACACAAGAAAATAGAATTCTTTACATGGCATCAGGTGCAACACACCCAGAAGTTACAAAACAAGGAGATTTAATATTCAGAATTTGGACATCGGATGCTTATGAAGCAAAAGAAATTGCAAAATTCTCTGTAAATAATCTAGAATTAAATAGTTTTGGAATAATATATTTTGACGACAATCCAGCAGGAATAGCACTTAAGGAAAACTTTGAAAAAACAATTGTTGAAAATAATAAAAAAATATTAATATCAGAAACAATTAATTCAAAACAAATGGATTTTAGAACAAATATTCTAAAAATAATAAATCAAAATCCAGAAGGGATATATGTTGTTTCAACACCAGAACAAATGCCTATGATTGTAAATCAAATAAAATCTTTAAACTATAAAGGAAAAATATTACTTTATGGACCTTCTGCTTTAGCACAAGGAACTATTGAAAAAATAAATAATAAAGAAAGCATATACTATCCTCTTCCAATTATCATTAATCAAAAAAATTTTTGGAAAGATTATAAAGAAAAAACAGGAGAGGATGCAGACATATTAGTTTCAGGGGGCTATGATTCTATGATGCTTATAAAAGATGGACTTTTAGTTTGTGGAGAAGATAATGAGTGTATTAGAGATTATTGGCTATCTTTAAAAGATTATCCTACAACAAGAGGAAACATAAGTTATGATGAGACAGGAGATGTTACAGGAATTGATTATGAGATAAAAGAACTTAATTAAGTTCTTTTTTTATAATTTTTTCCAAAAGACCTTTGTGGAAGATTTGTTTTTGCTTCAGGAAAGTTATCTAAAACCCATTGAACATAGGTGTTACTGTTAGGCCCAAAAAGGTTATACCTTCTAAGATAAGGATAATCTTTTTTACTTTTTTTTACAAAAGAAATCATTCTTTTTGCAAGAGAACCTTCTATCTTCTTATAGACTCTTCCTTTCCAATACCATTTTTGAACTCTATAAAATACTTCAATACCAATAAAAGGAGGATAATAGTTTATGTGAAGATGAGTCTTATTTTTATTTTCAAAATGAGTTAAGTCATACCTATTAACTTTTCCTTTTTCGTTGGTTACAAAAAAACAATGATAAAAATAATTTAGAGGGAAATTAGCAGGAGATGCACATACAAATATTTGAAATTTATTTTTATTAATCTCTTTTTTTAAATTATCCATTACTTACCACATCAACTAAGTTTATGATAAATACATAGATAGCAAAAGAATAAATACATAATGTTATATTAAATATATCATATAAATTATAAATAAAGATAAAAAATGAATATTTTTCTGCAACTATTAATAAATGGACTTATAGCAGGAGCAATCTATGCTTTAGTTGCAAGTGGATTTTCTTTAATCTACTCAACAAATAGATTTGTACATTTTGCTCATGGTTCAGTTGTTGTTGCTGCAGGTTATTTTTTATATCTTTTTTTTAGTATCTTAAAGGTTAATTTTTGGTTTTCAATCATTATAGCCATACTCTTAAGTGGTCTTTTAGGATGGGCAATAAACAAAACAGTTTATGAAAAGTTAAGAAAAAACAAAGCAGGACCAGCAATTCTTTTAATAGCATCTATTGGAATATTAATCCTATTAGAGTCATTAATCTTAATCTTTTTTGGAGCTAATGTAAAAACAATTGGTTTTATTAAGATTGCAAAAGGAATGGAGATTCTAGGAGCAATAATAACTCCTCTACAGATAATAATAATTGTTGTTTCCTTACTTTTACTTGTAGGTTTAATAATCTTAATGAAGAGAACAAAGATTGGAAATGCCTTAAGAGCAGTTTCAAACTCAAAAGATTTAGTAGAAATATTAGGTATCTCTTCAAAGAAATTATTTGCAATAAGCTTTATTATAGGCTCCTTGATAGCAGGAGTTGCAGGAATATTAGTTTCTTTAGAACAAAATCTAGAACCTTTTATGGGATCTACCTTAATGATAAAAGGTTTTACTGGTG
>JAQVLH010000147.1 GCA_028704265.1 Candidatus Nanoarchaeia archaeon | reverse complement strand
TATCACTAATATGCTGAATAATGCTTAAATTATTCTTCTTAATCATTTCATAATCAAATTCACCATAAATAGCTAAATGAACCATTCCAGTTCCTTCATCACTTTTTACTTCATCATTGCCATCAATAACCAAATAAGCTTTCTTGCCATCCTTGCTAACATTATACAAAGGAGCATATTCTTTGCCAACTAACTCTTTTCCCTTAAATTCTCTTAAAATTTTATACTCCTTTTTTAAAACATCAAGCCTATCTTTAGCAATAATCACTTTTTCTCCATTATAATTTACTTCAACATAATTAAGTTTAGAATTAACCGCAACAGCAACATTGCCAATAAGAGTCCAAGGAGTAGTAGTCCAAGCAAGCAAATAAGAGCCGTCTTTTAATTTAAACTTAGCAATAGCAGTATCTTCAGTAACATCCTTATAATCATTATCCATTGCAATCTCAGCTTTAGCAATAGGGGTTTCGCATCTAGGGCAATACATTAATATTTTTTTACCCTCATAAATAAAACCATCATAATATAATTTTTTAAAAATAGACCAAATGCTTTCCATATATTCTTTGTCCATTGTTTTATAACTATTATCAAATTCAATCCATTTGCCCATCCTGTCAACAGTTTTTTTCCATTCAGAAACATAAGACAAAACCTTGCTTTTGCAAAAACAATTAAATTTATCAATACCTAATTCAACAATCCCTTTTTTTTCCTTAATATTTAATTCTTTTTCAGCAATATTTTCAATAGGCAAACCATGGCAATCCCAACCCCACCTTCTTTCACACCTATAACCTTTCATAGTCCAATATCTTGGAAACAAATCCTTTATTGAAAAACTTAAAATATGACCATAATGAGGAAGTCCAGTAGCAAAAGGAGGACCATCATAAAAAACGAACTGCTTATCTTTTGGTTTAAAATTAACACTTTTTTCAAAAATATTATTCTTTTTCCAAAATTCAGCTATCTCCTTCTCCCATTCTAAATGACCCATAAATTATTCACATTCCTTTTACATTTTTAAATTCTGCCATTCTTATCAGTAACGAATTTGTTAATTAATACTTTACCAATTAAAAAGAAAGGTAAAGCTCACTTATTCAATAATAATTTTATTGATAATGAACTTCATAATAAATTACTAAAACTCTTATTTTTATAAAATTTACGCATTTGCTAATTCTAAATACTTGTTGTAATATTCAACATTTAATCCAGTAAAATCCTGAACTAACTCTCCCTTTAATTCAATGCCCGAATCTCCTGCAATAATTACTCCAATAACTCTTAAAATTTTTCCAATCTTAGCTTTATGAATTAACTGCTCATCAAGAAGTATTACATTAATTTTTTTAGAAGAATCATCAAGAGTGAAAACAAAATTTTTTTCATCAACATCAATAACTGTGCCTACAAGCGCAACTCTAGAATCATCCTTAGAAACCTCTGAAATCTTCTTATTAAAAGCAACAGACCTTTTCTTAAACTCTTTACTTGTTTCTTGCTCTTCCATTAGTCATAATCCCTCCAAGTATGATCACATGCAACGCATTTAAAAAACTTGGTAGGAGGCTCATCAGCAGCTCTTGTTTGAATAATCCAATATTTAGCTTTCATTTTGCCGCAAGAAGGACATTTTATTTTAACAGTCTCTTCTTCATTTTCTTTATCATCCACAAAGAATAATTTGCTTTTTTTAGTATTAGAATCAACAATTTTTAAATCCTTATTTCTGCTGGCTTGACCGCATTTCCTGCAAGAAAATTTCACTTTTCCTTTCTCATCAGGTTCAGGAATCAATAGACTTCCGCAACTCTTGCAAAACATAATAAATACAAAACAATAATCACCTCAGTTAAAAAGTTATCTATTCATAAACCCGTAATTCTATAAAGCAAATACCTAGGTAAACCAATAAAAGGGATTTTGAACACTGCTTTGCCATAAACTTCAGTAATCACTGTATCAAAAATGAAACTCGTAGGATTATTATCACCCTTAGTTTTCAAAGGATCAATCTGAGCAACCCTATGAACTAATTTATTTTGATAATAAGGACTTTTAAACACAATTATATCTCCAACTGAATAATTTTCAACCACTTTAACTAAAATAACATCTCCAACATTTAATCCCTCATTAAAATCAAAATCATCAGCAAGATAGCCTAAATTTTCATAATAATCATAAAAATAACTTGATTCATTGCCAGAGTGCTCCATACTAGGAGTCATGATTGCTAAAATATCACTAAGTCCTGTAATGAATAAAAATCCGGGATATATTGCAAATTTAAATGCTAAATAAGTGAATACAATAAAAAATACATAACTGGCAAAAGTGTTATCTTTCCAGTAAAATTTCCAAAATTTATTGAAAGCTTTTTTTAAATTCATAAGCTTAATTCTTTAAGTTCAGTAATTAGCTCATCAACAGCTTCTTTGAAAAGCTTTTTAGGATCTGCTTTAGCTGTTTTTAAAACAAATAAGCTATCAACCATTAAAGGATGAGGCTTATTATAACCAGTAAATAAAACTTCTTTATTTTCAACAAGTTTTCTTTTAATAAGGTTTAAAAAACTGTGCGCATCCCCGTCAAATTTTAATTCAATAAAATTTTTTTCTTCATTAACAATACTTAAATTCATAAGACAATATTAACTTAAAGCGTTTTTTAAATGTTTTTATTATAGTAATAGTAAAAAATAAAGGCTATAATACTCATTTTTAATGCTTATTTTTAATATTTTTATCAAATATAAAAACTTTTTAAAGCAGTTTATGTTATAAAATAGTATGAAGGTTAAAAATAAGCTAAGACAAATGAATCCTAATAGCAATAAAAATAATGCCCCTAATCCTAATAGCAATAATGCATCTAATTCTAATTTTAACAGAAACAATTCTTCTAATCCTAATAGAGGTAATTCTTCTAATTTTAATAGGAATAATTCATATAATCCTAATAGAAGCAATTCGCCTAATCCTAATTTTAATAAGAGTAATATTAATGTCAATAAAAGCAATGCTCCTGCTTTTGTTCCAATAATGGAAGATAATTTTAAAGGAAAAATCTTTGAATTAAATGAAATAATACCCTCTAAATACAAAACCTTGGATGATTTTAAAAAACAAATGCATGAAAAGTTAATAAAAGAATCAATACAGAAAGTGAAAGAAAATATTACTGAACAAGATTTAATCAGCATTTACGTAAGCTATTTAGATATAATGGATGAAATAATAAATTCATATTTTGAAAGAGTTTCAGAGCATTTCACAATATTTTATCCAGAAGCAAGCATTAAAGCTTCAATGCTTGATGATTTTTTAAAAATAAAAAGCGTAACAAAAAAAGATTTATCAAAATTATTTAACGTGTCAGAGGAATCAATGGGTCTTGATTTGAAACCAGCAGATGTTATTATTTTAACTCAAGCAATAAACGGATTAAAATTATTAAT
>JAQVLH010000146.1 GCA_028704265.1 Candidatus Nanoarchaeia archaeon | reverse complement strand
TCTTCTCTTGCTGCATGCCCGCTTGCATGGAAATCTAAATATATTCTTACTCCTTTTTCTTTCAATTGCTTTTCTAATGCTGCCCTGTTTTGTATGCATTCAGGAGTTGGAATAGTTTCGCTGCAAAATACAACCAAATCATCTTGTTCAAACTGCAATGGCAATTCATCTTTAGCCATTCTTGAAAGCATTGAGTTCGGCTCCCCTTGATTACCTGTCATTACTAATAAAAATTTATCTTTTCCTGCTCTTTTTATTCTGCTAAACGCTTCAGATACTTCATTATTAAATGATGCAATTTTTGCCCTTGAAAAATCAATTAATTTAGCATTAGTGCTTGCTTGCAAATAATTTCTCATACTTCTTCCAAAAATTATTGGAGTCCTGCCCATCTTTTTAGAAATTTCAATAATATTATTTATTCTTATGCAATGGCTTGCAAAAGTAGTTAATACAACTAATTTTTTCTTAGATTTGAGATTTAATAATAAATCTTTAATCATTTCTCTGACAATTGACTCGCTGAATGTTCTTCCCGGATTATCTATTCTAGTAGAATCATCAATTAATGCAATTACTCCTTGCTGGCCTAATTGAGTAAGTCTTTCATAATTAGTTTTTGAGCCATAAGTAGGATTATCATCAAATTTAAAATCATTAGTATAAATTAATACTCCCTCTGGAGTGTGAATTGCAATTATTACTGATTGAAGAGTTGAATGAGTTGTGTAAATAAATTCTATTTTAAAATTTTTGCTAACAACAAATGATTTGCCAGGATTAAGCCTTATTATTTTATTCCTTATTTTTTCTTTTCCATTTTTTTCTAAATTCTTTAATACTTCATAAGAAAAAGGAGTAATTATTATTGAAGCATTATAATTATTTGATATCTTTGCAATTGCACCTAAATGATCTAAATGAGCATGACTGCAGACTATTGCTTTAACCATTGGCCCTATTGTTTTTACTATTTCTTTATCATTTGGCAATACTTCTAATTCTAATAATTTATTATTGCTTAATTCTGATTGTTCTCCTTCATAATCCATTAATTTACTTACATCAATACCCATGTCAATAATTACTGCTTCATTGCCATATTTTATTACAGTCATATTCTTGCCAATGCCAGAATATCCTCCGACTGCATAGATTTCTATCATTTATTAAACACTTCTTTGATAATTTATTAAGTTTTAGTAAATATTTAGATTTTTTTTATAAAATAAAATACATTACATTAACCTATAATTTTTTTTTATTAAAGTAATTAGGCAAGTTAATCTTTTTAAATCTTGCTTATTAAAAAAAAAGGTTTATATAGACTTGTACGATATATATTTGAGTAAATGATTTTTGTGGTAGTATGATTTTAGTAGTGAATAATGGTTCAAGATATATGAAAACCCTTTTAGTGAGATTAAGGGAATTTAGAATTAAGTTTAGAGTAAGTGATTATTATAATACTTTGCCAAAATTTTCAAGGTATAATGGAATAATCCTTTCAGGAGGAACTAATTTTATTAAAGAAAGATATGATTTTATTAAAGGAATAATTGAAAATACTAATATTCCGGTTCTTGGAATCTGTATTGGAAATGAATATATTGTAAATACTTTTGGTGGGAAAACTATTCATGACATTCCTGAAAATGAAGGCTTCTATGATATTATGGTTTTAAAGCCAAATAAATTAACTGGTGATTTAAAAATTCTTAAGGGAATGGATTGCCATCAGCATAAGATTATTGAATTGCCTAAAAATTTTGAAACTTTAGCTGCAAGCATGTATTCAAGATTTGATATTATAAAGCATAAAGATAAAGATATTTATGGAGTCCAGTTTCATCCTGAAAATAATGAAGTTGGAAGAGCTTTAATGGAAAATTTCTTGAAAAAAATTTGCAAGGAAACGCAGTAAATATTTTCGTTTAGCGTCTTAAAAAAGATTTAATTCATTTAGGATTAAATAATGGATTATGTCATCTATTGCATTAAACAAAATAAGCGACGAAATTTATAGCAAAATTAATCAAAAAAATTTTCTTGAAGATAATTTAATTGAATTAAATTTTATATTGTCAAGAACTAATGAAGAAAAAAAATGGGTTACTTATTTGCGCCAAGAGCTAGAATCAAGTAACTGGGATTATGAATATTTCTGCAAAAAAAATAATTATAAATTCAATTACCAATTGGGTATTTTTGCAAAAAAAGAAAATATGCCAATGAAAAAATATTTGCAGGAATTATTTAAATATGATAATTTAAACACTCCGTTAATATATGAAGGAGAAATAATAAATAAAAAAAATAAGGTTTATTATCCAATTTATACTGTTTGGGCTGCTGATTTAAATTTGAATAAAGCCTCAAGCCAAATAGGGGATGTTGAGCAGATAGTTTTTGAATTTGAAAAAAAAGATGGAAGCTTAATCCCTTTAAGAATGGCAAGAAAAAGCCATTATTATCCCAATTGCTTAGACATTAAAAGCAAAAATATTTGGTGGGCGTTTAATTGCGGAAACCATTACCCTTACTTTGTAAGCAATCAAAAAGTCAATGAAGGAATAGACATCAAAGCAAAAGGCAGCTTTTACAAGATAGGAAGCCAAAAAGACAAAGAGTTTTATTATATAAATTTTGGAAATTTAAGGGGAACTTTAAATAAGAAAGATTTTTATAGGGAAAAAATCGTCAAAAAAATGAATAAGATAAATAAGGAGGTTAAATTGCCATTTTTTGATAAGAACTGGAGCTACATTAATCCCGAATTGATGTTTTCGCCTAAAGGCAAGCTGTTGGGATGCCTGGATGCCATAGTCTACACTTTTTAGATGAAAAGCTTTAAAAATAAAAAGCAATCATTATATTACTTGTTAGCGACCATAGATTTGGGGGAAACACCTGTTCCCGTTTCGATCACAGAAGTTAAGCCTTTTATCGTTATCAAACAGTACTCCGGAACACGGGGGAAATTGGTAAGTTGCTAACAACCTATTTTTTTCTAAATCAAAAATTTTAAAAGACTAATGCGTATTTAATTAATTATTATGCCTGCAGGTTTTTTTGACGGTTTGAGAGGATTTTTTTCTAAGCTTTTTGGAAAACAAAAACAAATAAGATTAGGATGCTATGGTAGCCCTAATGCAGGAAAAACCACTTTAGCTAATAATATTTCTATGGAATTTTTAGGCAAAGAAGTCGGAAAAGTAAGCAATGTTCCGCATGAAACAAGAGAAGTTACTGAAGTTGAGCATATTGAAATAAGCAGTAAAGGGAAAAAATTAACTATTAATCTAGTTGATACACCTGGAATTGCTACAAAAATTGATTTTGAAGATTTTATTAAACAAGGAATTAAAAAAAAAGATGCAAAAATTAGAGCTAAGGAAGCAACTAAAGGAATTATTGAAGCAATTAAATGGTTAGATAAAATGGATGTCGTCTTGGTTGTTATTGATTCAACCCAGATCGGAAGAGCGTCG
>JAQVLH010000145.1 GCA_028704265.1 Candidatus Nanoarchaeia archaeon | reverse complement strand
CACCTCCTTTCTGCCTGTTAATTTTCGATATCTTGCTATCGCCAGATCACAGAAAACTGGCTCAAGCTCCATTGCGTAGACTTTTCTTTTTAACTGCTCGCCCGCTATAATCGTGCTGGCTGATCCCGAGAAAGAATCAAGGATAATGTCACCTGGCTTGGTACAGCGCCTTATAGCCTTTTCATAGAGCTTTGGTGGCTTGCTGGTAGCATGTTCGTAATCTTTACCTGAAATACGCTTAGTCAGCCAAATATCTAAAGAATCATAAATATCTTCAAACATCTCATTTCCTGTACCTAATTCTTTATTTAGAACCTCATTATAGTTTTTAATGTCAGGATTGATATATGGTTTGCCTTTAACACCATAGACGGCTGGTTCATAACACTTATTAAATGCGATTTTCGGAGTAGGGTTTTGTGAATTTTTAAGCCACAAACAAACCCGTTTATTAATTATTCCCATTTCTCGATATAATTCTTGGAAAAGTCCGATATATGTTTGATCGCACCAGTAGAAAACATGACAGTCTGATTTTGTGTTGGGCAAAGCGGCTAGTAGAGAATTCCTTATAAACTGTTTATATTCTTCATAACTGCGATTATCATTAACTGCTCCGCCATAATCATTTTTTCCACCAATGCCTTTGGAATAATCTAATTTGATGTTATAAACAGGGTCGGAAAATATCATAGCGGCTTTGTCTTTACCGAATAATCGCTTGAGGTTATCTGGGTTGGTAGAATCTCCGCAAAGCAAGCGATGTTCACCTAAGTGTATTAAATTACCTGGTTTGGTCTTGGGGGTCTTTATTTTTTTTAGTTCTGCCACCTCATCAAAATCTTCATCCTTAACCTCCAGTTCCTTATCCCAGAAATGTGATAAGTCAGTTTGATCAAAACCGATATCAATTAATAGGTCTAAATCAAAAGTTTTTAACTTTTCAAAATCCCAGTCACCGCCCAGAGCATTGCTGGCAATTAAATATCGTTTAGCCTCATCTTCTGTTAATTTACGATTTGGGACTCTAACATCAATCAATTCCTCGCCTCGACCAAGTAGTTGCAGGGCTTTTATTCTTTGATGTCCTGCAATAATTTTGCCATTTAAGTCGACGGCTGGAATTTCCACGAGGTTAAACTTTGCCAAGCTCTTTTTAAGGTCTGACATTTGCTTGTCATTGATTCTTCTCGGGTTAACTTCTTGGGGAACAAGATCGTTAACTTTCTTTTGCATTGTGTACCATTCTAATTTCTTCATAGAATTTTTAGTTAAGTTTATTAAAATTTTTTATAAACAAAAAAGCCTATCCCACACACGAAACAGGCCCAGACATTAAGTCTAAGACTATTTCTTGCGCGGAATAGGCATGGTTTTTTAGGCGATACTCTATTCTACTTTCTACTACGCATTAGCTTTTGTTGTGTAAGTACTTTTTTACTTGTTTAAACCTCTTATAACTCTTTGGCCATTTTTACTTGATATAAATTCTTTTACATCATCCCCAAATTTTATAGGAATGTTGTCTGTTGGTATCTCTAGCAACAACTTTACGCCATTTTTTTGCTCTTCTTGAACCATCTTCAAAAATGCTGGGTCGCTCTTGACATATTGATCAAGTATTCTTATCAGACTTTCTCTATCAGATAGATCTTCTGTTTTAAAACCATAAAATCTGCCAGGCTGGTTCTGTGTAAAAGACTTATTAACGTTTTTTGCTATTGCCTTGCTTGGTTGTTTGTGGGAAGTGTGGAAAGTGATATCGG
The DNA here is from genome assembly GCA_028704265.1 of Candidatus Nanoarchaeia archaeon. Taxonomy (GTDB): domain Archaea; phylum Nanobdellota; class Nanobdellia; order Tiddalikarchaeales; family Tiddalikarchaeaceae; genus JAQTTT01. The sequence continues at coordinate 1,730 of JAQVLH010000145.1, read as the reverse complement.
TGATTTGCAGGACTTTATATTTAAATCCGGACACCCTTTCAAAAGGCTTTAATTGTAATTGTTGTTCCATATATTTTTAAATTATATTCTCATTATAAATCAGGGGAAGTATCTTGTCAAGTTTTAAAAGACTTAAATATATTGTTGACTAAATTACCAAAATGGATTATTATATAGTAGTGAAATATTAGCTTAATATATGATAAAAAATATTAAAAAATCTTCCCAAAAAGAAGATTTATATTTACAACCACCTACCACCGAAAAGCTTGGTTATTACGTGTATATTCTGGAAGATGACAAAGGTAAACCTTTTTATATTGGTAAAGGGGTTGGTAATAGAATTAATCAGCATTTCACTAAATTAATGGATACTGAGGCAAGAAAAAGTGAAAAGGTAAAAACTATTGAAAAACTGGGGTCTAAGGTTAAAAAGATTGTTTTAAGACATGGCATTACTTCAGAAGAGGCTTTTATACTAGAAAACGCCATGATTGATTTTATAGGCATAGAAAATCTAACTAATATTGTAAAGGGCCATTCTAATGGTAAAGGAATTGCTGATTTAGAAGAATTAAAAATTAAATATGAACCAGAAGATGCTGTTTTTAAAGATTCGGCTTTATTGATTAATATAAATAAATTATATAGAAGAGGCATGTCTCAAGGTGATATTTATGAGGCTGTTAGAAAATATTGGAGAATCGATTTAGATAGAGCCCGCTCAATAAAATTGGTCTGTGCAGTTTCTCAAGGGATTATTAGAGGAGTTTTTTATCAAGATAAATGGCTGGTATCAGGTAGGGGTGATTTAAGATGTTATTTTGTTGGTCGCATTGCCGATAAGGCTGATGTGGATAGATATTTAAATAAATCAGTTAACAAGTATTGGAAAAAAGGAGCTCAGTACCCTGTAAAATATATAGAAATATAAAGTTAAATCTTCCATAAATAATTAAATAAAAATATGGACAATAATTTCAATGACCATCAAGAAGAAATTGATGATGAAAAATATAAATTAGCTTATCGCAAAGAAATGGAAAAAGTTAATAAAATATTTTTAAATAAACGCAGTGTCGTTATTTTTATTCTTGGCTTTGCTGTTTTAATATTTTTAGCAAGTAAATATAAACAAACTCCTTCGGAAGAAAATATCAATAGTATTTCTAATACAAACCCTGCTTCAGTAGTAAGTGAAGATTCTAATGAGCCAGAAGAAACTGAGACTGAAAAGAATGAAAAAATAAAGATTATTTCTGATGTTTTAGGCAATCACCAAATTAATTTTGCCGGTCATGATTTAAAATTAAAAGGATTCTTTAATCCCGAAGATGGTGTGATGTCTGCAATTTATTCTGATGATATTTTAAGTTATCAGCCCAACAATGAAGTTATAATTTACCAATATCAAGATAGAATATCTGCCTCCGAGTTGTTTGATAAAGAATTGTTACATCAGGCCAAAATCTCCTATAATCCTAGATATTTAAAAACCAATCAATACGATGATAATTATTTAATAATACTAAGTGATTTAAACAATGATTCATCAGCCGCCTCTTTATATCTAATAAAAATATTTGAAAAAGATGGTCGTACTTATAAGATTTCTTATCAAAAAAATGTTAGCGAAGATGCTGTAAATATTGCTAAAACTTGGGTTGATGATGGTTATGCAGATTTGGTTTATGAATTCAAAGATATTGACGCTTTTTCTAGCATTGAAC
>JAQVLH010000012.1 GCA_028704265.1 Candidatus Nanoarchaeia archaeon | reverse complement strand
CATTAATACCAAGTTTTCTTGTATAATCAAGCAATTCAGCCCGATTATTAGTTTTCATCCAGCTCCATAAATTGCCTAAAGAAAAGCTGATTATTTTTTTCATTGATTTATTCAGTTATTATAAGTTTAAATTTTTATTCCATAATCCAATAATTTTAAAATAGTATAATAAAGATTAATAATTATGTTTATCACAACAAAAGAAGGCTTTAAGATAAATTATTTTATGACCAGGAAAAAAAATAAGCCCTTCATTATTTTTTTGCACGGATTAGCTGGAGACCACTCAGAATTCACTCACCAAATTAATGTTTTAAAGAATAATTATTCAATTCTTGCTTTTGACATGCTCGGCCACGGCAAAAGTGACAAGCCTCTTAATAAAATTTACTATAAGTCAGATTATGGAGTTAAAATAATTATTGATTTTTTGAAAAAAAATAAAATAATTAATCCAATTATTGTGGGATTTAGTATGGGTGGCTTTTTGGCCTGCAAGATAAGCGAGAAAATTAAAATAAAAAAATTAATTCTTATTAATCCTGCTTTTGGCATTAAGTCAATTAGCTTGTTCTTTTTAATTGGAGAATTTTTTTCAAGATTCATGCCTAAATTTTTTCTGAAATTATTAGTTAAATCTTACAAGATTTACGAATACAATGGACTGCTTGACGAGTACGCTAAAATGCTTTTGCAAACCCCCGCTCATGTTCATAAAGCCATTATTGAAAATGCAAGATATGAAAAAATTCCTAAAGTGAAGCAGAAAGCTTATTTAATTAAATCTAAAAATGATGAAATTGTAAACAATTATTTGCCTTTAGAAAATTATGAAAAATTCACAGCCAAAGGCTTTCATTTAGTGCATGTTCAAAATCATGAAGAAATAACTAAAATAATCCAGAGAATATTAAATAAATAATATTAATCTAAAAAAAAAAAAAAAAAATTAACGATTTATTTTTTTAATTCTTGGCTTTGAGACATTTATAATTAATTGTGATTCATCTACTGTTTCATTTACCATAATTGCTAGCTGTTCAATAGAGCTGTCAAAACCGTAATTTTCATAATACTTTTCGCATTTATTATTAAGATTTTTAATCTTATTATAAGCAATATCAACATTTTCTTGGGTTGTTTCGCCCATTAATCCAGTATAAATATTTTTTATTAAAGAATATAAATTAGTATTAGCTTTATCTCTTTCTTTTAAATTATTAATATACTCTGAAACAAGATTAGCCTCTTTTGTGCCAATTTTAATATTATTGAATATGTCGCTTAGTTCCATAAATAATAATTTTGGAATTTTTCTTTTTATAAAATTATTTAAAAAAAAATTATTAATAAATGCTTAAAAATAGATTATTTTCTAATTATATTATGGAATTTTATGAAAATTTAGGAAAGAATGTAATTGATTTAGTTAAAAGAAAATATTCTTATTTAAGTGTTAAAACCAAAGAATTCGAGCAAATTAAAGAAGGATTGGATGAAAACATGTCTAAAGTTTCAAATAATAATGAAGCTTTGAAAGTTTTAATAAATTATTTGTCTTTATTTAATGATGATCATATTAAGTTTCTTGATGAGGAAGGATATTATCATGCAAAATTTAATTTAAAAGAAAGCATTAATTTTAATAATACAATAACTGATTCTTACCTGTCCAATAAAAAAATTATTGGCCCAATCACTTTAGGAGAATTAGAAGATATTTTATATGTTAGAGCAAACAGTTTTAATGAAAAATTTTCAAAAGATTTTAAAAAACTTTATACAACAAACCCTCAAAATAAAAAATTCATCATAGATTTAAGGCCTAATTCAGGGGGCAATGATAGTCTTGCTACACCTTTGATTGAATTTCTTTTAGGAAATGAGCAAAAACAATTAAGCTATTATTCAAGAAAAAGAATTAGCGAAAATCATCCATCAATATTAAGCGAATTTAATCCTGAGTACATATACCCTGTTTTTAATCATTTGCCAAAAAAAGTTGCTGTTTTAATTGGCAATAAAACTTGCAGTGCATCAGAATTAGTAACTCTTAAATTAACTGCTATTCCGGACAGCATTAGTATTGGTGATATTAGTGGAGGAGTTTCTGGAATCCCCCTAATTTATCTGCTTGACGGCAATAAGGAATGCACAAAAATAGGTTTCAATGATTTTCCTAATAACTATGAATCAAAATTTGCAATTAATCTGCCTTCAAAATTAATTTATAAAAGAAATAAGGAACTTGTACAAAACAATGGAATTACGCCGGATATTTTAATTCCGAGCAATAAATCAATAATTGATGGAAGAGATTTAGTTTTAGAACAGGCAATTAATAAATTATAAAAAAAATTAAAAAAATCAAGATTTTAAAATTCTAATTATTAAATTAGCACTTTTTCTTTTCTGTTTTTTTTGCTTTTTTTTCTTTTTTCTTAAGCTTTTGCTGATTTGATGCCATGATTATTTTTACCTCATAATAATAAATCAATAGATAAATATAAACCTTGTTTAATTACAATTTAATATTAAATTCCTTAATTGCTTTATTTGTTAATTGATAAAAATAATTATTAAATCCTGCTGTTTTTTCAACCTTAATATATCCAAAATCTACTAATTTATTAACCAATTCTTTTTCTTCAAAATTAAGATTATCTAAGTTAACCATTTCATCATCCAATTCTTTCATAAATTCTATTTCATCTTCTGTTAATTTATTCATGTATTAATTATTCAATCATTCAAAGTTTTAATAATTTATTAAATTAATTTATTATATTAGTATTGTTATTAAAAATAATAAATTAAAAAATTTCCAAACAAAACGCTAAAAATAACAATTAAAAAATAATTTTAAAATTTTTGCAAATAATCAATAAATAATATTTAGCCATAACTAATTTAAAATTAGAAGTACTAAATATTTATTTAATGCAAACGCAAAATTCATTAAAATTAAGCAGTAACGCGTTAAAAATTCTTGAAAAAAGATATTTATTAAAAGATGATTCCGGAAAAATAATTGAAACACCTACTCAAATGTTTATACGTGCTGCAAAAACTGCAAGTATGGCTGACAAGATTTATGGAGATGATTATAAAAAAAGCTTTAAAGAATTTTTTAATATAATGAATAATTTAGAATTTTTGCCAAATAGCCCTACATTAATGAATTCTGGCACTAAATTAAATCAATTAAGCGCTTGTTTTGTTCTACCAATAGAAGATAGTCTTGAAAGTATTTTTGATACCTTGAAACTTACTGCTAAAATACATCATTCAGGAGGAGGAACAGGATTTAACTTTTCTCATATTAGACCTGAAGGAGATATTGTAAATAGCACAAAAGGTGTTGCAAGCGGCCCAATAAAGTTTATAGAAATTTATAATACCACCACTGATGCAATAAAACAAGGAGGCAAAAGAAGAGGAGCTAATATGGGAATATTAAACTCCAATCATCCTGATATTTTTAAATTTATTAATGCAAAACAAGAATTTAATTTTTCAAATTTTAATTTAAGCGTAAATGTAACTAATGAGTTTATGGAAAAAGCACAAAAAAATGAAAATTATTGGTTAATAAATCCTAACACTCATAAAAAAATTAAAGAAGTTAATGCTGGAAAAATTTTTGATTTATTAGTTTACAATGCTTGGAAAAATGGCGATCCTGGAATAATTTTTATTGATGAAATTAATAAAAAAAATAATTTTGGAACAATTGAAAGCACTAATCCTTGCGGAGAACAGCCATTATTGCCTTATGAATCATGTAATCTTGGTAGCATAAATTTGTCAAAGTTTGTTAAAAATAATAATATTGAATGGGAAGAACTTAAAAAAACTATAATAATAGCAGTTCATTTTTTAGACAATATTATTGATATAAATAATTATCCTGATGATAAAATAAAAAAAATAACTCTTGAAAATAGAAAAATTGGATTAGGAGTTATGGGCTGGGCTGATGTTTTAATAATACTAAATATAGCTTATAATAGTGATGAAGCTTTGCAATTTTCTGAAAAAATTATGAGTTTTATTCAATCAACTGCAAAAAATGCTTCATTAGAAATTGCTAAAAAAAGAGGAAGCTTTCCAAATTTTAAAAAAACTAAATTATGCAAAAATTATGATTATATGAGAAATTTAACTGTAACAACAATTGCTCCTACTGGAACTATTAGTATAATTGCTGGATGCAGCAGTGGCATAGAACCATTATTTGCATTAAGTTTTGTAAGAAATATTTTGGAAGGAGCAAAACTCTTAGAAACTTATGAACTTTTTAAAAAAGAAAGTGTTGCCCAAAATTTTTATTCTGAAAAATTAATGCTAGAAATTGCTAAAAAAGGAAGCGTGAAGGATGTAAATGAGGTGCCAAAAAATGTTAAAAGAATCTTCGTAACAGCTTTAGATATTGATTATTCTTGGCATGTTAAAATGCAGGCTGCTTTTCAAAAATACACTGATAATGCAGTAAGCAAAACTATTAACCTGCCTGAGAATGCAACTATTAAAGATGTGCGTAATGCTTATCTGTTAGCTTATAAATTAAAATGCAAAGGAATAACTGTTTACAGATATAAAAGTAAACCTGAGCAAGTGTTAAATATAAATTATTCACAAAAATGCCAATCTTCTTCATGCCAATAAGAAAAGATACTTTTTTTAAATAATGAATTATATTGTTTATAATTAATGAATACTATTGATTCAATTTGGGATGATGATTCTTCTAATAAAGATTATAAATTTTACAAATTCAATGAGTTAAAAACAAGTGATAATTCATCAAAAATTAGTAATCATTACATTTTGAATGAATAATTATATTATTTTTAATAAATCATTAAATTCATTTAATATATAATCCGGTTTTTCATCTTCATTGTTTGTTTTTTCTTTAAATGAAAATCCGTATTGCGCAAATGCTGTTTTCATGCCAACTTTTTTAGCTCCTTTAATATCTCTTTGCGGATTATCCCCAACAAATATTATTTCTTCAGGCTTCAATTTTAATTGCCTTGCTGCTTTAATAAATGGCCTTTTATGCGGCTTTTTATATTTAGAATCCCCTAATGTTAATACTATTTCAAAATAATTGCTTAATCCCGCACTTGTTAATCTTATCCAAGCATTTAATTTTCTTGCATCAGTAACTACTCCTAATATTAATCCTTTAGATTTTAGTTTTTTAAGTGTATCATATACTCCTTCGTAAGGTATTAGCAAGCCGTTAACTATTTTTTTATAAGCCACTATTGCTGCTGATAATATTTTATAATCAACTTTTCCTGTATTTTTTTTAAGAAAATGCTGAAATATAAGATGGTCTTCGAGGCTTGTTTCATAATATAATTCTAATAATTTATTATACGCTGTTTCTTCATCCATTTCTAATCCTGCTTTAATCATTGCTTTAACACTTTCTTTTGAACATTCAAGTTTCATTTTAACAAAATCAATTAAGGTATTATCAAGATCAAACAAAACCGCTTTAATCATAATTATAGAAAATAACATTCTATATTTTTAACATTTCTTATATGGCTAAATTAATAATTTAATTAATATATTATTAAATAATAATATATTTATTATTTTTTTTCGTACATTTTCTTCATTGCTTTAGTTGGAAAAATAATTGAGCATATCTTGCCTTGCCATTTAATGAATTTATCTGAACAGTCTAAGCAAATATTTATTGAATGATTATCATCAATTATCAAATGATTAAATATAGTATTATATTTTGCTATTTCTTTTTCGCATAAATTGCATTTCATAATTATTATTACTAATTGAGTGTTTTTCTATTTTTTGAATTGAGTTAATTATTTTTTTAAAAGTTAATTTTTTATTAAAATAATCATAATTTTTTATAATTAGTCAATAATGAATTTACGACTACGCTCACGCTAGATAAACTCATTGCCAAAGCAGCTCTTATTGGAGTTATTAATATTCCAAAAAAAGGGTATAATACTCCTGCAGCTAAAGGTATTCCTAAAATATTATAAATGAATGCCCAAAAAAGATTTTGCTTGATTTTTTCCAGAGTGAAATTACTTAATTTTAATGCTTTCACAACATCTCCTACTTTGCTTTTTACCAGAACTATCTGCCCTGCTTCCATAGCCACATCTGTTCCGCTTCCTATTGCTATACCTATATCTGCCTGAGTTAAAGCCACTGCATCATTAACTCCATCCCCTACCATTATTACTCCTCCCAGTTTTTGCAATTCTTTTATTATATTAGCTTTTTCTTTTGGCAATATCTCTGCAAGCACGTTTGCTATCCCTATTTTATCAGCAACGCTTTTAGCGCTTTTCAGGTTATCTCCAGTAATCATATAAATCTCGTAATTCTTTTTCTTTAAAGCCTTAATTGCAGATTCTGCATCATCCTTGATTTCATCGCTTAAGCCAATTAATCCTATAGCTTTTTTATTGCAGGCAATAATAATCGCCGTATCCCCTTTCATTTGCATAATTTTAAGATCTTTTTCTAATATTTTTGTATTAATGTTATGAAGCTTCATCAGAGAAGCATTGCCAATCATGCATTCTTTTTCTTTAATTTTTCCCCTTATTCCCCTTCCTTCAAAATTTTTAAAATCATCAACTTCTTTTATTAAAATTTTTTCTTCATCAGCTTTTCTAAGTATCGCTTTTGCTATCGGGTGCTCGCTTTTATTTTCCAAAGATGCTGCTATTACCAATATTTCACTTATTAAACCCCCATTATAATATTTAATTTCATTGACTTTGATTTTATTTTTTGTTAAAGTTCCTGTTTTGTCAAAAACTATTATTTTTGCATCCCTTATTTTTTCTAAAGCTGATGCGTCTTTTATTAAAATTCCATGTTCTGCACCCTTGCCAGTTCCAACCATTATAGCTGTAGGAGTTGCTAATCCCAATGCGCATGGGCATGAAATAACCAATATAGTTATAAAAATTTTTAAAGAAAAATATATTGACTCACCTGCAATTAGCCATATAATAGCGCTTATTACTGCAATAATTATTACTGCTGGCACAAAAATTGAACTAATTTTATCTGCCAATTTTTGTATTGGAGCCTTGCTTGCCTGCGCTTCTCCTACCATTTTTATTATCTGGTTAAGCAATGTTTCATTGCCTAATTTTAGGGCTTTGAAATAAAATGTTCCTGCTGCATTTATAGTTCCTCCTATTACTTCCGAGCCAATGGTTTTATCAACAGGCATGCTTTCTCCAGTAATCATTGATTCATCAACTGAACTAACTCCTTTTGTTACAATTCCATCCACAGGTATTTTTTGCCCAGGCTTTACAATTATTATATCTCCTTTAACTAAATCTTTAATATTTACTTTTATTTCTATTTTATTTTTTATGATTAAAGCTTCTTTTGGCGAAAGCTCCATTAATTTTTTAATTGCGTTTCCGGCTTTTCTTTTAGCAAGCGCCTCCAAATATTCTCCAATTGAAATAAATAATAATAATAATCCTGCGGTTTCAAAATATAATTCATTAAGCTGGCCAATAATAATATTAATTATACTAAAAAAATATGCTGCTCCTGTCCCCAATGCAACTAAAGTGTCCATGCTTGCAGTTTTGGCCTTAACAACCGAATTATATCCCCTTACATAAAACCCTTTATTAATTATTACAATAATAGTGGTTAAAATTAGATGAAGATAATGATTCATCAAAAATCCCGGAATCTGAATTCCAATCATTGGCAGCATTGACAATAATAAAGGGGCTGACAAAGCAAGGGTGATTATTAATTCTTTTTTCATTGAATCCAAATTGCCTGAATGCTCATGAGCTCCTGAATGCCCGTCAATTATTTCAGTTTTATATCCTGATTGGTTTATTATATTAATTATTTTTTCAATGCCTTCCATATCAGGCGCTTCTATTAAAGCGGTTTCTGAAGCAAAATTAACTTTAGCGCTAAACCCTTTTCCTAAATTAGCAGCGCTCTTCTCTATGCCCAACGCGCATGAAGTGCAATGCATTCCTGAAATCTTTAAAGTATGCTTCATATTTATCCTTTTTTTTAATCCTTGATTATTTATTAATTATTTCTAATGCTTTGTAAGTGCCAAAAACTTCCAATCCAATTATTTGACTTTTGCTTACTGAAGAATTATATGTTATATTAAACAAATTTGGCAGTGAAAACTTAACACTTGATACTCCATTAATTGCTTTTAATTCATTAGTTATCAATGGAGCATGACCTGAGCATGGAATTGCAACCTGAAGCATAATATTTGAATCGGATTCCTTTGCAACGCTTACTCCAAGGTTTGCTGCTAAAGGAAATATTATTAAAAATAATAAAATATTAATGCTTATTGTTGCCAAATAAAGCATTAGCAAGTATTTTTGTTTAATTATTATTCCTTTAATTGACAAATTATTTGTTGTTTTCAGATAAATCAGCGCAGAAATTGTAGTAAAAATTATTGAGACTAATATTAGAATATAAAAGAAATGTTGGCTCATCATTATTGGCTTTAATAAATAAGTCATTGAAGTCATACCCAGCACTGTAAAAACAATAAATAGTATGCAGAAAGTGTGGGGGAATATTCCTGATAATATTGCATATATTGCGCTTTTTTTCTTCAATTTTTTATCAATCTTATTATTGCAGCAGTCAATTTTTTTATTTTTCATAATAATTATTAAAGATTGAAACTGCTTATAAGCCATTGTCTGAAACTAGTTTCATTTCTTAAGAAGCACTATATTTGTCATTCCCCTTCTTTTTCTTTCAATTACACCTTTTCCCTCTAATCTGTCAAGAATTCTTGTAATTTTGGTTTTTGGATATTTTGACTCTTCAACAATTGCTGACTGGAACATTGAGCCTTCTGATTTTTCAATAAGGGAGATTATTTTCATTTCATCCTTATCCAGATTTTTTATATTAGCTTTAATCTCCTTCTTTTTAGCAGGCATTAATATAAAATATATTCCTATTAAAATTACAAAAAATATTATTCCTATGCTTACATTAGTCTGAAAATCTATAGTCCCCCACATAGGGCATGAATCGCCATGGGAGCATGAAGTATTAACTATCTCTGTCAATGCGCGGTTAAACGAATAGACAATAAAGCCTATTAAAAGCGCAAAAGATATTATTATCAGCCCAACTTGCCTGTTATTCATAGATTTAATTAAGAGTTTTCTATTTTTAATGTTAATGGAAAAAGCTTTTAAATTAACAGCGTTAATTAATTAACAGTGTTAATAATATGAAGCAGCCCCAGGAGATTGAAGCAAATTTTGTAATACCTGCAATAAGGAAGCAATTGGCGGTTGAGATGTCAAAAAATAAATTAAATCAAAAAAGTATCTCTGAATTGCTTGGAATCAGCGGAGCAGCAGTAAGCCAGTATGTCAAGTCAAAAAGGGCGACTGCTAACATAAAATTTGACAAAATAACTCTTGAAAAAATAAAAGAATCTGCAAAAAATATATCCGGCGACAAATCCTGCGCTATTAAAGAAATCAACAGCATCTGCTCATTTATCAGAAAAAGCAATTGCCTATGCAAAATCCATAAAAGCATTGAATCAGTTAATTGCAAAGGAGAGTGCTGCTGCCAATGATTTATTTTGACAATGCAGCATCAACCAAGGTTGACAATGAAGTAATTAAGGCAATGAATCCTTACTATGGAATGGATTACGCCAATGCCTCAAGCATTCATGAAATGGGCCAATTGGCAAAAGAATCTTTAGAAAAAGCATGAAAAATTATAGCAGATTCGATTAATGCATTGCCTGAAGAGATAATCTTCACCTCAGGAGGGACTGAATCCAATAATTTTGCAATAAAATCAACAGCGTTCTCTAATAGAGAAAAAAATCACATTATTACCAGCAAAGTTGAGCATGACTGCGTTTTAAATTCATGTAGATGGCTTGAAAGCCAAGGATTCAAAGTCACATATGTTGGAGTTGATGAATTCGGGGCAGTTAATCCTCTTGATGTAAAAAAAGCAATCACTAAGAAAACCTGTTTGGTTACTATAATGCATGCAAATAATGAAGTTGGAACAATTAATAATATTTCAGAGATCGGAAAAATTTGCAAAGAGAATGGGGTTTATTTTCATTCTGATGCCTGCCAGTCTTACACTAAAGTGCCAATTGATATAAAAGAAATGAATATTAATTTACTTACAATTAATTCCCATAAAATTCACGGCCCTAAAGGGGTCGGAGCCCTCTTTATCAAAAAAGGGACTAAGATTAAAGCTTGGCAGAGCGGAGGAAGTCATGAATTTAATTTAAGGGCCGGCACTGAAAACGTTTCAGGCATCATTGGATTTGCAAAAGCAGTTCAGATTTCTAATAAAAAAAATGTTGAATATTTAACAAAATTAAGAGATTATACTATCAAAAAAATTCAAGAAAATATTAATGATATTAAATTAAACGGAGCAATTGGCTCTGACAGATTATGCAATAATGTTAATTTTTCATTCAAAGGAATTGAAGGAGAAGGAATTCTTTTAATGCTTAGCGAAAAAAGAATCATGGTTTCAACAGGAAGCGCCTGCTCATCAACCTCTTTAGAAGCTTCGCATGTATTATTGGCAATGGGATTGAAGCATGAGATTGCCCATGGCAGCATTCGTTTTAGCTTCAGCAAATATAACACCATTAAAGAGATTGATTATTTAATTAAAGTTTTAAAGCCAATAATTGCCAAATTAAGAGCTATGAGTCCTTTATATTCAAGTGATAAAAAATGATGTATTCAAAAAAAGTAATTGAAAACTTTACTCACCCGATGAATGTAGGGGAACTAAAAAATCCTGACGGCGTTGGCAAAGTGGGAAATCCTGTTTGCGGTGATGTTATGGAAATTCATATAAAAGTTGAAAACAACAGGATTAAAGACATAAAATTCAAGACTTTTGGATGCGCTTCAGCAATAGCCACTTCCTCAATGATAACTCAATTGGCCAAAGGCAAGACTTTAGATGAAGCAAGAAAAATCACGAAAGCCGATGTTGCAAAAGAATTAGAAGGTTTACCTAAATTGAAAATGCATTGCTCTAATTTGGCAGAAGAAGCCTTGAATGCAGCAATTGATAATTATGAAAATAAAAGCAAGCAGTCATTTGTAAGGCATGAGTGCCACGGATGCAACAAAAAATGCGAGAAAAGAAAATGAAATCTGAAGAATTGTGGAATAAAGTCGGGTATTTTAGCATTGCTTATTTGAAAGATTTTGCTTCAAAAATTAAAGAGTTATTTATAGAAAAAAATTACAAAATTGATTTAATTGTTGGAGGAGGAAATACTGGCGCAAGCATGACAAGATTGACTCAAATAATCTTGAAAGATTTGAAAATAAACATTCCTTCATTAGCTTTGCCAATTTATAGATATACTCCTACTAAAAAAAACAATAAACCTTATGAAGGAGGATATAAAGACAAATTTGATAATTCAATATTATTGGATGATGTAAAGAAAAAATTAAGGGGAATATCATTTAATAATGTTATTTTTGTTGATGATGAAATAGGGGAGGGAAACACTGCAAAAATGACTTTGGATTTATTAATTAAAGCTTCAGAGAAACCAATAAAAAATTATTTTTTAGTGGCTGAAGATCAAGATTTCTTGAAAATTAATAATTGGGTTAATAAGTATTCAAAAATAAATATTAAAATATTCCCTTATAGAAAAGGAATTAAAAATTTATTCAATATAATTACTTACAATGTGCCATATAATTATAATGTCAAAATTAAAAATATAATACCTGTTAATGAATTATCCGAAACTGCTTACATGAATGTTTTGCTTGGCGAGCCTGTTAAAGAGTTTATTAATGGAATGCCAAAATTCACATATAAATATGAAGAAATATTAAATAAAAAGATTAAAGGCTTTAAAAAAATGCAGAAAGATTATTTAGAATATCTAAAAATAATATTAAATATGTGATAAAAATGAATAATGAATTGCATCAAGAATTTCTAAAAGTCATTGATTTATTAATAAATAAAAAATTAAAAGAAAACCCTAAAATTGAGCTTATAATTTATGGTGGCTCAGTTGCAAGGGGAGATGAGACAGAGCATAGCGATATTGATATAGGATTTTATTGTAAAAAAAAATATTTGCCTAAATTTACTCGAGGATTTTACAAATTCAAAGGAAAATTCATTGAAGAGATTTTTCATCCGATTGAAGAATTTTCAAAAGATGAAATATTGGATGAGAATGTTGTGGCTTATGATAAATATGGATTATTAAAAAATAGAAAATTTAAATCTGAAAAAGAGAAAATAAATAATTTTAACAAAGAATTAAAAAAAGCCAAAAAGTTCCAAAAAATAGCAATTGATTATTTCAATAAAAAAGATTATGAAAAATCAGTTTATCACATTCTTGGTTGCGAAGCATTCAGCTATTTAATGGCAATGGCTTTGCCGGCACGGTTAGGACTTCCTTACCCAAGCTTCAGGCTTTTTGAATCAATTAAAAAAATAGACAAAGAGCTTTACAATATTTGGATTAAATTATTTAACATTGAAAATTTTGACCAAAAAAATATTTTAAAAGATTATGAAAAAGCGTATATGATAATGAACAAATGCTACAAAAATAAGAATCCGAAAGAAAAAAACTTGGGATTTTATGACATTATAAAAATAAAATACAATATTGAATGCTTGAATTTCACATTTAATAATTACCCAAAAGAATACTCCCTGAAATTTATTATTGAATGCCTGATTGATTGGTCTTTCGGGGAAAAAGATTTATGGACTTTAAAAACCAATCAAAAATATAATATTGAAATAATAAAAATTGCAAAATCAATTCTTGGAATAAAAGAGTTTGATGAAAAATTCGCAAAAGAAAAATTGAATATTCTTATTAAAATAGAAAAAAGAATTGATGAATTGAAAAAATATTAGATTATTATTGTTTTCTAAACCATTCCAATTTCTCGTATTTTGGCAATTGCTTTATTTGGTATTCTTTCTTGCAGGCGTCCGATTTATCCAAGCACTTTTTGCAGAACAATAACTTCTTGTAACCTTTTTTCTTCACATACTTGCTTCCTAATCCTTTCTGGTGCGCAATCATCCTTTTTTCTACATCATTGCTCACTCCAGTATAATATGAGCCATCGCAACATTCAAGGATATAGACAAACCATTCTTTCATAATCTAATAAATTATTTAACATTTTAATAAATTATTCACTGATTTTCTAAAAAAATTAAATTAAATAAATTTTTAAAAACAAATTTTTACTAAAATAATCAATGGTTAATTCATCCTATTTGCTAAATAATGAAAGCGGGCTTGAAAATAAAATAAGATCCGCGAAATATGATTTATCTGACTCTTGCATTAGTGATTCATGTGATTATTCAGGAGAATTTTTGCTTAATGAAGACAATTTATACGTTTGCCCCGACTGCGCAGTAGTTCAAGGTTCAGAATTTGTCAATTATGAGAAAAAAATGTATGACAATAAAGAAACCAATGAGCGAAAAGACCATGAAACTCCTTGGAGGGATTTTGGCCCAAGAACTGGATTTAGAGTCTCCGATGTTAAATATGATAAAGATTATAATGAGAATAAAAAAAAATATAACACTTTGCTAAAAATAAATAAAAGTTTAGTTAATTCACTTGAAAGAAATTATCATCAAGCTACTCCTTTTTTTAATGATTTATGCTCAAAATTATCTGTTCCTAAATATATTTCAAAAACTGCCTGGAAGATTTATACGAATGCTTTTGAAAAGAAATTATTATTAGGCAGAGGTATAGAAACAATGCTTGCCGCAAGCCTTTATATTGCAGTCAGGAATTATGATTTTCCAATATTTTTAGAGGAATTGGTTGAAAAATCGCAATCTTCTGAAAAAAACATAAACAAATCAATTGCTGTAATAAACAAAGAAATATTACCTAAATTAGGCATAATTTTTAAACCAATATCTACCAGATGCGCAATTTTCAAGATTGGAAGTTTGCTTGATTTGCCTGAAAAAATAAAAATTAATGCTTACAAAATACTTAATTATTCAATAAAAAAAGGATTAAAGGCATTAGGGAAAGAC
>JAQVLH010000144.1 GCA_028704265.1 Candidatus Nanoarchaeia archaeon | reverse complement strand
CTAAATGAAGCCCCAAAGTTGCTCCAGTAATATTTGCATCAATTGCTAAAACTTTATAGCCTATTTTTTGAATAATTGTTGCTAAATTAGACACAGTAGTAGTTTTTCCAACGCCGCCTTTAACACTAGCAACCGCTATTACTCTAGTCATATTACAATTTAGAAAAATCAGTCATTTATATATTTATTTATAAGGGTTATTTTAATATTTTTTTAAAATTTATTTAATTTTTTTTGAATAATCATTTAGTGTTTTTTGAATAATATAATTTAAAAAAATTGTTATCTCAGGCAAATATTTTTCAGAGCTGTCTTCTTGCTTTTCAATAAACGAGTTCAATGTTTTTTTCTGTATACTAAGATTTTTATCAAATTCTTCACATATTGGAGAATATTTTGGCTCTGTTAATTCACGGCCCCAGCTTAATTTATGAGTTAAACTATTTTCTAATTGTCTTATTTCATAGATTTCTTTCATAATAGGAGCAAACTGTATTCCTTTTTCTGATTCAAGCAAAAAAATATTTTCTTTAAAATTATTTTCATTCTCATTATATTCTTTTAATTTTTCAATTGCATTTTTGTTTTCAGAATCAAAAATTCTTAAAAATTCGTAATCAATCAATGATTCTAATCTGCCTTTTACAATAATAATATTCCCATTAAAATTTAAATATTCATTATAATATGCATGAAAATTATCATTTCTATCTTCGCCAATAGATTTTTCGTAAATAACTGATATTTTATTTGGTAATATTATTTTTTCTGATTTATTTAAAAAACCATTATATAATTGATTAATAACTTCGTTTGATGTTAATAGTTCTTGCATATTATTTTTCATAACTCTTTTTTGGTAATTTTTACTATTTAAAAAACTATTTTTTTTAAATACTCTTTAACTAATAATAAGCTATGGAAATAGGAGTTTTTTTTGACCTTGATGATACAATTATCAAAGGCAACAGCGGATTAAGATATATTAGATTTCTTTATGAAAATAGGATTTTAAAAGCTCATAAATCAGCAATATTGCCTAGTTTAAAATTAGCTTATAATTATTTAAAAGGGGATTATAAAAAAGCAGTTGATCAGGCAGATAATTTAATGGCTTTAGCATTTAAAGGAGCTAATAAAAAAGAAACAGTTAGGGCTGCTGAGTTTTTTGTATTAAATGATGTTAAAAATTTAAAGAATCCAATACTTGAGAGAATTAATTGGCATAAAAATCAAGGCCATAAATTAATATTATTAAGCGCTAGTCCTGATGAGGTTGTGCAAAAGTTTGGAAAATTTTTAAAATTTGACTATATAAGAGGTTCATTGTTTAAGCTAAAAAACAATATTTATACTGGAGAATTAATTATTCCTTCAATGATTGGAAAAGAAAGGGCAATAGTTGCCAAGAAAATTGCAAAAAAACTAAATATTGATTTAAAGCAATCTTATTCTTATGGGAATTGCATTAATGATTTAGAAGTATTAGAGTTAGTTGGCAATCCTTTTGCAGTTAATCCTAATAAATATTTAGTTTCCATTGCCAGAAAGAAAGGTTTTAGAATAATTTAAATAATCAAAATATTTATAATCTTAAATTGTTTGTATTTAATACCAACATGGTTGATGATTTTTCCTTTGAAACTGATGATGAAAAAGCATTATTAAAAGAATTAGCTCTTTTAGAATGCCTTACTTCAAAAAGAATTGAAATAATGAAAACGATTGCTAAATATCATCCTCAAAGTATTAGGGATTTGTCAAGAATTTTAGAGAGGAATATTAAAAACGTTTTTGAAGATTTAATATTATTACAAAAAAACAAATATATTGATTTTGAAGAAAAAGGAAACAATAAAAAACCCATAATGATTATGAAAAAAGTAGTTTTTTACTATAAAAAAGGAGAAAAAGAAGACAAAAAAACATTCAAGGTGAATTAAAAAAATGGCAGTAGATGATAATCTTAACAATAGTGAATTTCAAATAAAAGTAGCAGAAGCAATGCAGGATGATATAGGAAAAGGCATTGTAAGACTTGATTCTCAAATAATGAAAGAATTAGGCATTAAAAGAGGAGAACCTATTGAAATTACTGGAGATAAAATTACTGTAGCAATAGCTGACAGATGCTATCCTGCAGATATTGGACTTAGAATAATAAGAATGGATGGTTTAATAAGATATAATAGTAAAAGTGCAATAGGGGAATCAGTAACAATTAAAGTAGCTGAATGGAAGGAAGCAAAAAAAATTACTCTTTCACCAACGGATGAAAATATTAAATTAAATATTAATGCAGTAACTCTTAAAAGAAGTTTACTTGGAAGGTTTGTTAGAGAAGATGATACTATAACTCTTGGAGGAACAAGAAGCAGAAGGATAAGTCTAAGGGGAAGCGAAAATTTTGCAGATATTTTTAAAATGATAGAAGAAGATATTTCTTCTTTTGTGCCAGGGGTTGAATCCGGTATGGGATTTGGGCCAGAGATAAAACTTGTTGTGTCTAAAACTAATCCTAAAACCAATGTTGTAATAACTGATATTACTGAAATTGAATATGACCCAACTCCTGTTGCTAATAAGCAAAAAATTCCGGATATTACTTATGAAGATATAGGCGGACTCACAGATGAAGTTAAAAAAGTAAGAGAAATGGTGGAATTGCCAATGAGGCATCCCGAAGTCTTTGAAAAGCTGGGAATACAGCCACCCAAAGGAGTATTATTGCACGGGCCTCCAGGTACTGGAAAGACATTATTAGCTAAAGCAGTTGCTGGAGAAAGTGAAGCTAATTTTGTAAGCTTAAACGGTCCGGAAATTATGAGCAAATGGGTTGGTGAAGCTGAAAAGCAATTAAGGAAAATATTTGATGATGCTGAAAAGAAAGCGCCAAGCATAATATTTATTGATGAAATTGATGCAATTGCAAGCAAGAGGCAGGATAATAGCGGAGAAGTTGAAAGAAGAGTTGTTGCGCAATTACTTGCAATAATGGATGGTTTGAAAGGAAGAAAAGTAATCGTAATGGCTGCAACTAACAGGCCAAATTCTTTAGACCCTGCATTAAGGAGGCCAGGAAGATTTGATAGAGAAATTGAAATAGGAGTTCCTAGCAGAGAAGGAAGATTAGAAATTATGAAAATTCACACAAGGAATATGCCTTTAGCAAATGATGTTAATCTTTTAGAATTAGCAAATAAGACTCATGGTTTTGTAGGGGCTGATTTAGAGGCTTTGTGCAAAGAAGCTGCAATGAATGTTATAAGAAAATTAATACCTGAAATTGATTGGGATAAAGATGAAAAAGTTTCAGAAGAAAAATTAAAAAATGTAGTTGTTTCAAAAGAAGATTTTGATTATGGATTTAGAGTAGTAAGGCCAAGCGCTATGAGAGAAGTAATAGTTCAAATTCCTAATGTTAAATGGACTGATATTGGAGGATTAGAAGATGTTAAGCAAATGCTTAAAGAAAGTGTTGAATGGCCAATTAAGCATGCTGAAAATTTTAAAAAATTAGGCATAAGGCCTCCTAGGGGAATCTTGCTTTATGG
>JAQVLH010000143.1 GCA_028704265.1 Candidatus Nanoarchaeia archaeon | reverse complement strand
ATTTCTTTTATGGGAAAAAAAGACGACTGCATAATAATCTTGGAAGAAATGGCTGAAAATCCCCTAAATTTTATTAAAAAAATGCTCCCTAGAAATGAATTCCCTAAATTCAATGAATTTTTGCTTCCAAAAATTGAATGCAGCCAAGTAGTGAGTTACAAAATGTCAGGTAAGGGATATAGATTCACGGAGTTAGATAAGAATAATTTCGGGCAATATTTTGAAGAAAATAATATAAAAGTAATAACAGTGAAAGAAAACGAGATACCTGAGGAGGTTAAAAAAATAGACCCTAGAATTATTAATCTTATTAATAAATTTGTCAAAAAAGATTCTGAAAATGAAGGCAATGAAAAAATTAAAGAAAACAAAATGCAGGAAGCGCCAAAAAAAACTATTAATGAAAAGCCAAAAGCTGAAGAAAAAAAAGTATTAGTTGAGGAAATTAAAAAAAATGTTGCTATTGAAGTTGCTGTTAAGGATTTAAA
The DNA here is from genome assembly GCA_028704265.1 of Candidatus Nanoarchaeia archaeon. Taxonomy (GTDB): domain Archaea; phylum Nanobdellota; class Nanobdellia; order Tiddalikarchaeales; family Tiddalikarchaeaceae; genus JAQTTT01. The sequence continues at coordinate 3,076 of JAQVLH010000143.1, read as the reverse complement.
AAATAAAGCGCCAAAAAAAGAAGAAAATAAACCTAATTCGAACAATTTATCATGGGATTCTAATCCTATTGTGCTGGAAGCAAAAAGAAAATCCGAAGAAGCATTGATAAAAAGAGAACAAGAAAAAAAAATAAAAGAAGAAATTGAAAGAAAAAAACAGGAAGAAGAAAGAAAAAATCAGCAAATTGAAGAACAGCAAAAATTATTAAAAAAAAAACAAAATGAAGAAGAAAAACAGCAAAAATTAGAGGAAGATATTTGGTTTGATTACAATATTGCTAATCTTAAAACTAAAAAAATTCAGGAAAAATATAAAATAGATATTAAGATTATAGAAGAAATTATTAAAAGAAGAAAAAAATAATTTTTTAAATACAAAAAATCAAAAATTTCTAGAATAATTTAAAAAAAAAAAAAATTTAATTAAAATTACTTGCTTGCTGCTGCTTGTCTTTCAGTTTCATTCTTTTTGCTGATTGAAAAACTTTTAATATCATTTTCAGCTGATTGAATAAGCATAGTAGCTAAAGCTTGAGCATAAGTCATTTTTTTATTAGCGCATGTTTGATAAGTTCCTTGGCTAATCCACCTAAGAGCTAAATCAATTCTTCTTTGAGGAGAAACATCAACGCCTTTAGGGTGCTTCATGCCACCGTATTCTATTACAGTAATTTCAGCGCAAGGGCTTGAATTAGCAATTCCATCAACTAATACTTGAACTGGATTCTTTTTAGTCTTCTTTTCAATTATGTCAAGAGCATCCATTATTATACCTGTTTGAACAGTGTATTTTCCGCTATTTCTTCCGCTAGTTCTCCAATGCTTCTTTCCTTTATGTCCAGCTACAGCCATTTTAAGCATTAGCCTTTCAATAATGTGAGATTTGCTTTTCCAGAATCTTTTCTTAATATTTCTTCCCTGACTTTTTGGAACAACTACTTGTTTTAAATTAATATATCTTACTAATCCTGGGTCACCTACTGTGACTCCTGTTGTGTCATATTTATTGTATAGCATCATTTTTTAGTTTCCTCTTTTTTATTTTTAAGTAATTGATTTAATGATTTTCCTGCAACTTTTATAACCTTAAATTTAACTCCTGGAATATCACCTTTTGCTCCTCTTTGAGGCGCACCTATTCTTTCAATAACTACTTCATTATGTTCATCAATATATTTTATTGCACCGTCTCCTGGCACGAATGCTGTTACGATTTTTCCGTTCTTTACTAACTGAACGCTTACACATTTAATTAAACCACTGTGTGGCTGTTTTTTTTCAACAGTTTTTTTCTTTATAACAATACCTTTAGCTGCTGGAGCTCCATGCATTGGATCAACTTTTTTCCATAAACCATAAGCTTGCTCCTTTGAGCCTCTTCTTGCATATTTAAATTGCTCTCTTCTCTCTTCTAATTTCTTTCCTGCAAATAATCCTCTTGTTTTTTTTGCCATGTTTTATTTTACACCTTTACCATTATATCTTTTATATTATCGAAATACTTTGTTAAAAGTATTTTAGCCTTTTTAACCTTTTTGCTTGGGAAGGCCATCTGCGAACCAAATATAGTTATGTTCAGCAAATTATTTTGCAATGACATATTTTTTATTGTTATTGGCTTAAAAATGTTTCTTGCGAAATCTTTATAGTCCATTTCATAGCCAATCATTAAAACTCTCTTTTTAAACTTGTTCTCTAAAGTTTTAACATTACTTGCTCCTTTTCCGATTGCTTTGCCTAAGTCTTTTGAATTTACAATAAAAGTCAATTCGGTTTCATCTTCCAAAAAGTCCTTTAAGCTAGTTCTTGTTATTGACTCAAATATTGCTAATTTTTGAATTTGATCTGAATCGAGTTTTATCACATTTGACATTTTATTTATCACTTTTTATTGAAAGGACACATACACCAAAAGGCTTTCTGCAAGTCACTCCTAACTCTAAATTATCTTTTTCTAATTTTACAAATTCGCATTTGCTTATTTTGCATAAAGAGGATAACTCTTTTTCAACAATGCTTGGCACGTTTTTTGAAACAACAACCATTGAAACTTTTGAACTTTTTAAAGCTCTTTTTGTGGAATTTTCTCCAATTAATAATTTATTATCATTTATTGCTTTTTTTATTTCATCTATTGCATTCATTTTTTCTTAACCTCTTTTAATTTTAATTTATATGCTCCTGTTCCAACTGGTATTGGCTGATTTATCATTACATTTTCTACAACACCCCTTAGCTCATCAACTTCGCTGTGAACTGCTGCTGCAAACAAGTGCTTTAATGCAACTTCAAAACTTGCTCTTGCAAGAACGCTTGATTTTTGTCCGCTAACTCCGTATCTTCCTATTCCTTTAACTATTCCATCATGAGTCATAACATCAGCCATTAACATTAAATGCCTTATGTCTATTGATAATCCTTGCTCGTTAAATACATTCATTACTTCTTGAACTATTGAAGTTCTTGCTGCTTCAACACCTAATACCTTGTTTATTTCAAAAACATCATTAGTTATTGTTCTTTGAGTATCAACTTCTGGTATTAGTAATATTTGTTTTAAATTACTTCCTGCTGTTGTTATTACAAATTCAGTTGTTTTTTTCTGAGGCAAAACTTGCTTTATATCTTTTATTCCGCTTATGAAAATCTCTGAAGCTTGAACTTTTAATTTAAACAATGAATCTACTTCCTGAACTTTTGAATTAATGTAAATCTTGTTTCCTTCATCCTTAATTTCTGCTTTTATTTTACTTAAGCTTATTTGGCTAAGGATTCTTTCCATTGGAATACTCATATTTCTCATTTCATTTAAATCAAGAATTACTTCAATCCTGAAATTAATCAAATCAACATTTATTTCTTGAGCTACATCTTTTAATAATGTTTCAATAATATTAGCGCTGAATTGCCTTACAAATTTTTCATCATTATTGAAAGGTTTTTTTAAATAAATTTTCATACCTGGAGTTGAACTTTGTTTTCTTGCTCCAAAAATTTCAATAATACGAGGCAAACCTTTAGTTTCATTAATGTCACTTACTCCTGCAAAGTGTTTAGTGTTTAAAGTCATCTGAGT
>JAQVLH010000142.1 GCA_028704265.1 Candidatus Nanoarchaeia archaeon | reverse complement strand
TTTATGAATATTAAAGAGTTAGAAAATTCTTGGTATTCAAAAGATGTAGAAATAATGTTTAATGCGACGGATACAGAATCAGGTATATTAAGAACAGAATATTCTTTCGATAATGGTATTAATTATATACAAGCTACAAGTAGTATAAAGTTATCAAAAGAAGGAGAAAATAAAATATTATATCGTTCTGTAGATAAAGCAGGGAATATAGAGAAAGAGAAAAGTATAGACATAAATATAGACAAAACAATACCAGAATTTTTATTTAATATTGATTCTAAAAAGTTTGAATTAAATATTGTTGGTTTTGATAATATTTCTTCTACTACATTAAAAGTAACTGATATTACAAAGAAACCGATTAAAAATCCTGTTTTTAAGAAAAGTAAAACTTACTTATATAAAGTTTCTGATTTATCTGGATTAAATAATGATTTGATTTTAGAGGTTAATCGTGAGAATGATAAGATTCTTGATTATGATATTAGATTTCTAAATTTCAAAAATAATAAAGATATATCTATAACTGTTATTAGGGATATTGATAAAAAGGGTAAGGTTAGAAGTTTTGTTCAAACAATAAAACAAGGAAGAGATATAATAACATACGTATATAATTCAAGGAGTAATAAAACAGTTATTATTACAAAAGACGGTAGAGAAATTAGTAGAAAGATATATAATGAAGAAAAATTAGTTGAGTTTATTAGTGATAAGGGGGTAATAAAAATAAAATAAAAGATGAAAAAATATTATATTGTAATTTTATTAACGATAATTTTGGTTTTTTTAAGTTTTTTTTATGTTACAGAGTGTCAGACTGGTAGTTTTTTAGATTTATGTTTTGGTGGTAATGGTTTTCCTTTGCCTTATTTATTCTTAGATGTTTTTTATTGGAGTACTTTTTTTATAGATTTTCTTTTTTGGCTTTTGGTATCATTTATAATTTATTTTTCTATTTTTTATATTATTAAATTATTAAAGTTTTTGATTAAGAAATAAATTTAGATGAAAATTAAAGATTTTCAAAAAGTTGATAGGCCGAGGGAAAAATTAGAAAAATATGGTGTTGAAAAGCTTTCTGATAGGGAAATTTTGGCTATTATTTTAAGAACGGGGATAAAAGATAAAAATGTTATTGAGCTTTCTCAAGAAGTTATAAAAAACATTAAAAAGATTAGTATAGAAAATGTTGTATTAAAAGGTTTAGGAAAAACAAAAGCTGGGCAGATTATTTCAAGTATTGAGTTAGGAAAAAGATTTTTGAAGAATAAAAAAGCTGAGCTTATTATGTCTCCAAAAGATGTTTGGGAGAAAATGGAAGATTTACGTGACTCTAAAAAGGAACATTTCGTTGTTTTCTTTTTAGATTCTAGAAACCAAATTATTAAAAGAGAAATAATTTCTGTTGGGACATTAAATTCAAGTCTTGTTCATCCAAGAGAAGTTTTTGAACCAGCTATTCGTTATTCTACTTCTCAGATAATTATTTCTCATAATCATCCTTCAGGTTTATTAAAACCATCGGAGGAAGACCTTTCTATGACTAAACGTCTAGTAGAAGCGGGAAAGATACTTGGTATAGATATACTTGATCATATTATAGTTTGTAAGAATGAATATAAAAGTTTAAGAGAAAATAATTTAATATAAAATGTCATCAAAAGATGATTACTTAGTGTTAATAAAAAATTGGCATATAAAAGCCTGTGAAGAAGATTATTTTTCAAAATTTACTTTTGAATATATGGCGCTTATGGCTTATCTTAAAACTCAACTTTTTTCAGAAAAAGAAATAAAAGCGATTAAAGAAAATAATTCAAAAATTACAGATAGAGATTATATACAATTATTAAAGAGAGATTTATATTTTAAAGATCGTTGGTTTGGTCTTTGTCTAGATAATAATAATCGAGAATTACAAAAACTTTTAAAAAACCTAGTTATTTTTCTTAAAAAAGAGCCCATAACTTTTGATGAAAAATGGTGGAATTTTGATTGTTTAGATATTAATCTCAAAAATAAAAAAGAAGAAAAAGTTGGTATATTAAAAGATAAAAAGGATTATATAAATTTAGTGGAATTTTGGTATTCAGTGAGAAATAATTTATTCCATGCAGAAAAAGATCCGTCTTTGTATAAAGATAGAGAATTAGTTAGATTTGCTTTTTTGACTCTAAACTTTTTTGTAGAAAATGTTTTACTCAAAACAAAAGAATTAGAAAAAATCTATCCTTCATTATGGGAAGATTTTTTCTTTAAATTTAAGAAAGATGTTAATAGTTTTAAGGACGATGATTTTCCGTTGGTTATGTTGAATAAGGTTATAAAAGATGAGAAAGTTGCTGTTAAAATAATTAAAAATGAAATCAAAAATTAGTCTTATTTGAGATAGATGTAAAAAGCCCCCCAAAAAATTGTTATTATTTAAAATATTGATAATATTTTACACACTGATTCTGGTTGTGGCATCGAGCTAGACTATGTTCGGTAGACTTCGTGGATTTTATTTTTGAAATATCTTGATGATTTGGAACATACTAAAAAACTAGAAGAAATTTATAAACAAAAATTAGCAAATTTGGAAGAGTTGAAAAATAGTTTGTTGTAAAAGGTATTTAGAGGGGGATCATAAGTTGGTTTACAATTAGTTGACAATTAAAAAGCATTAGTTTACAATTATATTTACAATGAATATAAAAGATAAAATACTTCAAGAAGTGAGAAAAAAAGGTGTTGTAAGAACATCTGATTTTAGTGATTCCTTTGGAATTTCTCGTCAATATATATCTAAGATATTATCGATGTTGGTGGAAGAAAATATCTTAATAAAAATTGGTTCAACTCGTTCTGCTTTTTATACATCTGAAGATTTCTTACAAAAAAATCCAAAGCTTACTCCTAATTCATATTCTAAGATTCTTATAAACAAAAAATTAGAAGAACACAAGATTTTTAATGATATTGAAAAACAATTTTTTCCTATTAAAGATATGTCAGAAAATATCAAAAGTATTTTTGAATATTCTTTTTCTGAAATGCTTAATAATGCGATAGAACACTCAGAATCAAAGAAGATAAAGATTTTTGTCTCTCTTAATAGCAATATATTAAGTTTTGTTGTAGATGATTTTGGAATTGGAGTTTTTAGAAATATTATGAGGAAAAAAGGTCTTAAGAACGAAATTGAAGCAATACAAGATTTACTTAAAGGTAAAACAACTACATCTCCAAAACTTCATTCTGGAGAAGGTATCTTTTTTACATCTAAGGTCGGTGATGAATTAATTCTTGATAGCTATGGTTATCAATTTATTGTAAATAATTTAATTAATGATGTTTTTGTTAAAGAAGTAAAGGGTCAAAAACAAGGAACAAAAGTGACTTTTAGAATAAATATAGATGATAAACATCATTTAAACGATATCTTTAAAAAATATACTAATATTGGAGAAGATAGTGATTATGGTTTTGATAAAACTGAAATAATGGTTAAATTATATACTATTGGAGGTATTCATATTTCTCGTTCACAAGCTCGTAGGGTTCTTTCTGGTCTCGATAAATTTAAAATTATTATTATGGATTATGACAAAGTTCCTACTGTTGGTC
>JAQVLH010000141.1 GCA_028704265.1 Candidatus Nanoarchaeia archaeon | reverse complement strand
ATGAAGGAAAAGAATCATTTAATCCTTGGCCAATAATTTTAATTATTGCAGCAATAATAATTATAGCAGTAATCTTATTTTAATTAATAACATTATTTTTTTAAATAATCATTTTTAAAAAATTAAATAATTAAAAGCGAAAAATAACATTTTTGTATAAAGATTATAATTACTCTTCGAAATTTAAAAAGGATTTCATTTCTTGCATGATTGCATTGCATGACGAAAATCATTAATAAAAAAAGCAAAGCATAATAATTAGTGAAAGAAAACACTAATCAATTCTTGGATGATGAATTGCATGAAGAATGCGGAGTAATAGGAATAGTATCAAAAGAAAATAATGTTTTTGCCCCTATTTATCAGGGATTGCAGGGATTGCAGCATAGAGGAGAATTAGGCTGCGGAATGGCAACATCTTATGAAAATAAAATAAATTGCTATAAAGAAATAGGTTTAGTTAATGATGTTCTTCAGCCAAAATATTTAGTCCAATTAAAGGGAATGAGTGGAATAGGCCACACAAGATATGCAACATCATCAGTTGAGGATTTGGAAAAAAGGGAAAATGCCATAAAAAAGCTTCATCCAATGATTGGGGAATTGAATGAAAATTCAAGTTTTGCAGTAGTATTTAACGGAAATCTTACAAATTATAATTGCCTAAGAAAACAGTTGAATGATTTTAATTTTGAAACCTCAACCGACACTGAAGTAATTAAGAATTTAATAATAAAAAATTATGGCAAAGAAAATACTCTTGAATCATCTTTGAAATTATCCTACAGATTAATGCAGGGAGCTTATAACATAACAGTTCTTGACAATTTGGGAAATATTTATTTTTTAAAAGACGGCCACGGATTTAAGCCAGCAAGCTTAGGTGTGTTAGAAAATAATAAAGGTTACATTGTTGCTTCTGAAACAAGGGCTTTTGATTTTGCTAAAGCAATTGCAAAAAGGGATATAGGTGCAGGCGAATTATTGACAATAACAAATGATTTAAAATTAAATTCTTATCAGCTTCCAATCAAGGAAAAATCATTATGCATCTTTGAATATGTCTATTTTGCCTCAATTGATTCAATAATAGAGGGAATAACGGTGAATGATGCAAGAGTAAGGCTTGGAAAGCAGCTGCTTAAAGAGCAGCCTTTGAGGTTTTCAAGATGGGAAAAAGAAAAATGGAGAATAGTTGGAGTGCCAGATTCAGGAATGCCAGCAGCAACAGCATATTCTAATGAATCGGGAATAAAAATAAGAATAGGATTAGTAAGAAACAGGTATTATACAAAAAGGACTTTTATAAACGGCAATGAAGAAGACAGGGAAAATGCAGCATTGCTAAATTCGGAAAAGTATAATGTAATAAAAAGCGCAGTTGAAGGAAAAAATATTATTTTAATAGATGATTCAATAGTGCGAGGGAATACTATGCAAAAAACAATAAAAAGGTTAAGGGAAAAAGGTGGAGCAAAAAGCGTTCATGTAAAATCAACATTTCCTGAAATAAGATATCCATGTTACATGGGGGTTGATTTTCCTACACATAAGGAATTAATAGCATACAATAAAACTCTTGAGCAGATTTGCAAAGAAATAGGGGCTGATTCGTTGCAGTATATTTCAACTGAAGGATTATTAAGGGCAGTTAGAAGAATTCCTTTTTACAAAAAAATTAATTCTGATATGGGCTATTGTTTGGCTTGCGTCAATAATCATTATTCCTGCCCAGTAGAGGATGAATTAAAGCTGGATTAATAATAAACTTTAAATCTAAAGAGTTTTCTAATAATATTTATGCCTAATGATTTAAAAAAAAGAATAGAAGCATTGCTTTTCATAATAAGTAAAGGATTAAGCACTGAAGAATTATGTCAAAAAGCTAATTGTTCAAAAGAAGAGGTTTTTGATGCAATAAATGAGCTAAAAAAAGAATATGAATTATCAGATAAAGCATTTACAATATTAAATTTTAATGATAATTTTAGAATGACTGTTCACAGGGAATTAATAAACGGGGTTGATGAGTTAGTGCCTCCTGATTTGTCAAAATCTTTGCAAAAAACTTTAAGCATGATTGCATACAAGCAAGGAATCAGCCAAGGAGAGGTTGTAAGAATGAGAGGAAACAAGGCTTATGACCACATTAAAGCTTTAAGCGATATGGGTTTCATAAACGCGGCACCTGAAGGAAAAAGCTACAAATTAACATTAAGCGAGAAATTCTTTGAATATTTCCATATTTCAAAAGGCGAGCAGGAAGAAAAAATGAAAAATTTAGTGAATAAAATGGACATTAAATTAAACGGTGTTAAAGACACTATTGAAAATTAATAATATTAGCATTTAATCAATTTTTCTAACATAAAATTTATAAGAAAAGTTTATATTTGAGCAAATTAAAACTAATTATTATGTTAAGATTAAAAAGCATAAATAATATGGAAGGTCTAAAAGTTTACACTGAATTAGGAGACTATTATGGCGAAATAGAAGAAGCTTTTATCCAAGGTAACAAGGTTTATGGCTGGAAGATTAAAGCAACACCAAACTCATTGCTTGCAAAAACAGCAACAGGCGCAAAGAAAGTAATGGTTGGCCATTCTTACATTAAAGCAATAGGTGATATTGCATTGATTTCAAAATCAATAGTTAACTTTGATGAGCCAAAGATTGATTCAGAACAAATGTAATTACATTTTTTTAATTTTTTTTTAAAATATTTTTATTTTAAAATTATTAATTTACTATTTTATTTTAAATAATTATTATTTTTTTTGCTTTTAAAAATTAAAATAGTAAATCTTTAAAAAACCGAATTTATAACTAATGATATGAAAGATGATTATCCTGAGCTTGATTTTAAAACAACTGAAGAGATAAAAATTAATTCTAAAATCATTGACCAAGTTATAGGGCAGGATAAAGCAGTTTCTATTATTAAAAAAGCTGCTAAGCAAAGAAGAAATCTTATATTAATCGGCGAGCCAGGAACAGGTAAAAGTATGATTGGATTGGCTTTATCAGAATTGTTGCCAAAAGCCGAATTAGAGGATGTATTATGCTTACCTAATCAGAAGGATGAGAATACTCCAAAAATTAAGGTAGTGAAAGCAGGAGACGGGAATAAAATCTTGGCAAGCATACCAAATGCCAGCTCAGAACTTTTAGGAGGGGAGGCTAATAGCAATTATTTATTATTTATAGCATTCGGAGTTATTACACTTATTTATGGAGTAATTAATTATTTTTTCTTATCAAAAGAATCTGATGTTTTGCAGGCAGCTAATAGAATAAGTTTTACAATATTTATTACATTATTTATTATAGGAATATTAGCAATATATACTTTAAGCAAGAGTTTAGCTCAAAGAATGGTAAAAATCTTGAAGCCAAAATTAATTGTTGACAATTCAAGCCAAGAAAAAGCGCCATTCATTGACGCAACAGGTTCTCATGAAGGTTCATTATTAGGGGATGTAAGGCATGACCCTTTTCAAAGCGGAGGATTAGGCACTCCAGCTCATGAAAGAGTTGAAGCAGGAGCAATCCATAAAGCTCATAAAGGAGTATTATTTTTGGATGAAATTGCAGTTCTTGACCCTGAAAGTCAGG
>JAQVLH010000011.1 GCA_028704265.1 Candidatus Nanoarchaeia archaeon | reverse complement strand
AAAATGAGTCATTAATAATTAATTCAAAAGAATACGTTGTTGACAGGTTCTTGTTTGACAATTATTTGCTAAATCGGGCGAAAAATGCTGGAACAAAAATAATGCTAGGCAATGAATTTATTGGAGAAAAAAATGGCAAAATAATTTTAAATAAATTTTCAGCAAAAACGAAAACCATTATTGGCTGTGACGGCCCTTCATCTTTAGTGAATAAGCATTTTGGTATTATTAAAAATATGAACTATTTTTTAGGAAAACAATATGTAATTAAAGCTAAATCAAATGCTGATGCTTATAGTGTTTATTTTGATGAATTTTTTAAGGATTTTTTTGCATGGAAAGTTCCAGTATCTGGCAATTGTGTAAGAATTGGGGTTGCATCAAAAGATATGAGTAGTGTTAATAAAAAGCTTGAATATTTTATGAATTCATTAAAAATAAAAGGAAAAATTTTAGAGACAAATGCGGGTTTAATTCCGTTATTTAATCCTTTTAATTCAAATTTTATAAAAAAGAATGATTTGAATGTTTATTTATATGGGGATGCTTGCGGTTTAGTTAAGGCAACTACTGGAGGGGGAATAATTCCTGCATTTAAATCAATTGATGAATCTTTAATAAATATAGTAAATAATAACTCTCCTAATTTATTAAATTCAAAAAAAGAATTATTAGTTCATTTATTATGCCATAAAATAATGTGCAATTTTAAAAATAAAGATTATGATTCATTAATAAAAGATGCAAAGTCATCAAGCATTAAAAACGCTCTTGAAAAAATTAACAGGGATAATCTTGCATTATTGGCTGCTAAAATTTTTATAAAAAATCCTAAATTATTAAAATATTTTAAATTTCATTAAGTTTTTCTTTTAAAACGCAAATATTATTGCTTAAGCATTTAATATCCTGGTTTAAACCGTTAATAATTAAATCATTATTTAATGGCTGAAGCATTCCGCCGCAAGCAAAGCAGGTGAAATTAAGCTCTAATGATTTGTTAAAATCTAAATTAATTGAGCATGTTGGGCATGTAAATATTTGCTCCATTGATTTTTCTTCCTCAACTTTTTTAAATAATCCTTCTAATTCTTTTTGCCTTGAAGCAATAAGTGAATTAAATAATTTTTTAGGAGCAAACTCCCAAGTATAAATGTACCAGCCTTTTTCAGCGTCCCTTCTTCTTGTATAATTAACTAAATTATTAGTATACATTTTGTACATTATGCTTCTAATAAAATTAACATCTTCTTTTAATTTTTTTGCAATTTCAAACTCATCAGCTTTTTGTATCTTAAAAAGATGAGAAACTATAGGTATTCCTGTTTCTCCAACGATACCTCTCACTAAATTGTTTATATCTGGATCATCAATAAGATTTATTTTTTTTGCCATACTTTAACCTATTTTTGTATTTGCTCTTAATATAAAAACATTTCTTTAAAAAGATTACTGTAAAATAATGTTACAAATACTTCTATATTAAAGGTTTAATAGCAGTATATAGATTTATTAAATATGGTCCAAATAAATTAAATAATAGCAAGCTTAGGCAAAAAATATATAGATAATTTGCAATTATCATGCTTTTCTTTTTATCTTTAATAATTGGTTCAATTAATTCAAGAACAACTTTTCCTCCGTCAGTAATCCATAAGGGGAAAAGATTCATTATTCCTATAGATAAGCTAAGATTAGCAAGAAGATTTAGAAATTCTAATATTCTTATTAAAATACGCACGATTAAAATTTCAACATCGCTTAAATTGCTGGAATAATCCCAATTATTTGTTACTTTAATTCCTAAGTAAGACATGTTTTTATAATAAGGGCTTTCCATTGTTTTAATTAAAAAAGTTCCATTGCTGGTTGTAATATTTATAGTTTCATTAACTGGAATTAATGCTAATGCTTTGTACAAATCTGAAGCATTTGAGGTAACATATTCTCCAACTGAATATAAACTAACATTAACGGGGATGCCGGATAAATTTGCAGGCAAATCTATAACTTCTACTATTGATAAATTTGAATAAACAATTTTTGATGAAATGAAGGGGGTTAATAAAAATCCGCTTATTAAAACAACAATAAAAGCAAAAACTATATTTCCAAAACTTCCTGCAATAAGCATTCTAAGTTTTGAAATCTTTTTTGATTTTTCATAACTTTCTTGGTCAGGTTCAACAAAAGCCATTGGTATTACTGCCAATAAACCCACTCCTGCTGATTTCATTTTTATTTTTTCAGATAATCCTATAATTCCATGCATGGATTCGTGAATAATAATTATTATGCCTAAAATTAAAAATAAATCAATAATTGGAATTGTTTCGCCAGTTAAAGGGTCTTTAGTTACTCCTGGTATAAGCAAAGCTACTGTAGGCTGAGGGTTTAAAGTATTAAGAATATAAGTTGAGCTTTGTATAAACATGTTTATTGAAAATATTATAAAATAAAAGCATATTAGAAGGCCAATAGTGCTAATTATTTTCCATAGCCAAGTGCATGAAGCTAATTTTTCAAAATAACTAATCATTTTATTATTTTTATACACAAAGAAGATTTTATCCATTACTTGGAATTTTTTCCTATTTTTATAAATTATTAAAAATACTAACAAATAAACGATTATTGTTGAAATGATTTCGTAATCCATTTTTAATCATTCACCGGTTTTAATGTTGGAAAGAATGCAGTTGCTCTAATATTTTGAATATTAAGCAATAATGCAATAAATCTATCAAGCCCTAATCCAAAGCCTGCAATTGGAGGCATTCCATATTGCATTGCTTCAATAAAATCATTATCTAAAGGATGAGCTTCTTTATCTCCTGATTTCAATAAACCTTGCTGTTCAACTAGCCTATTTTCCTGATCAACAGGGTCATTTAATTCATTGTAAGCTTTAGTTAATTCCCATCCATTCACTAATAATTGAAAACTGCTAATTTTTGAAGAATCATTTTCTTTTCTTTTAGCTAAAGGAATCATTTCAACAGGATAATCTAATAAAAATGTTGGCTGCATTACATTAGGTCTTGCAGTTCTCTTATATAATTCATCAAGCAATGCTCCATAATGGCTGCATTTATTTACATTAACTTCTTTTAATCCTTTTTTCAATATTTCTTTTTTTAATAAATCAAAAGTATTAAATTTATCAATATCAATGCCTGAATATTTTATTAATAAATCTTTAAATGTTATTCTAGCAAAAGGGGTTTTAAAATCAAAACTGGCATCTCCATATTTTATAATTAAAGAGTTGTTAGCCTCTAAGATTATTTTAGTTAATAATTCTTCAGTAAATTTCATTAATCCTTCATAATCCTGATAAGTCCAATAAAATTCAAAATGATTGCTTATTTCTTGCAAATGAGAAGCATCCATTCCTTCATTCCTGAAAGTTGGACCTATTTCGTAAATCTTATTATATCCTGCAACAATCATTCTTTTTAAATGCAACTCAGGAGAAATTCTTAAATAAAAATCAGTATCTAATGCATTATAATGAGTTATAAATGGTTCAGCGCTTGCTCCTCCATAAACGTTTTGCAATATTGGTGTTTGAACCTCTAAAAATCCTTTTGAATCCATAAAATTTTTCATTAATTTAATAATTCTTGATTTTTTTTTGTAAAGTTCTAAAACTTCAGGATTCATTATTGCATCTAAATATCTTTTTCTAAAAATAGTTTCTTCATCTTTTAATCCATGAAATTTTTCAGGCAATGGCCTGATACTTTTTGAAGCAAGAGTTAAATTTGTTGCATTAATGCTTATTTCTCCTTTTTTGGTTTTGAAAAAATTGCCTTTTACAACTATTAAATCACCTAAATCTAATAATTTAAGTAATTCATAATTTTTTGTTTCTTTTGACTGAAATACTATTTGAACCTTTCCATATTCATCTTGCAAATTAACAAAAGCGATATTTCCCATGCTTCTAAAACTCATAATTCTTCCAGCGTATTCTTCAACATTTTTTGATTTCTCCTCTCCAATCTCAGCGTATTTTTTTAATAATTCAACAGAAGATTTTTTGTCAGATAAAACTATTTGAGGATAAGGGTTAATGCCCATTGCTTTTATTTTTTCCAGTTTTTTTAGCCTTTCATTAATATAATCATCAATCATGAAATACACCAATTATTAACAATTTAAAAGAATTTACTTTTTAAGCCTAATAGCTCTTAAAGCTTTCCCTTGGCAGTTCCTGCACTTAACCTGTTTATTTCTTACTCTATTGCTGTCGCTTCTTATTTTGCTTTTGCATTTTTTGCAAACAAAAACGTTTTCAAACAGCCTATGCTGTGCTTCTGGAATTCTTACCATAAAAAATTAATAAAATCGAACGATATTTAAATCTTTCTATATTGATAATAATAATTTAAAAATATTAATTACTGATTCGATTAATCTTGAAATTCTGTCAAAAATATTTAATGAAAACTCATAATTCATGTTTATTGTTTTAAAATAATAATTTTCTCCTTGAGAATAATCAAGTACAAATTGAATATTGTTATTTCCTTCAATAAACTGGTCTTCATGCAAATCTACAGTGGTACTTTTTTTAATAGCCTGGCTTTCAACCTCTTCATTATTTATGTACGTTGTTACTAAACCATTAATAGAATTATCTAAAGTGTCAAGAACTATTTTATAATCAAAATCTTTCAATGTAGAAACATTAATATTATATTCTGGCTCTTTTAATACAATAAAGTAGGTATTATGTGTTAATGTAGTATTTTCAAATTTAAATGCCAAACTCATATTAACAATTCCTTTTTGATTAGGCAATTCTATTTCTTTTTCATAATCTCTCTGCTCATTGATTAACAAATCTTCAATATTTTCAGTTAATACTACATTTTCATATTTCATTGTTAACTTAACATCAATCATTGAATTTCCAATATTTTTTATTGAAAAAGAAATAACTGGCTTTTGTTCTATAAATTTAATCTTATTAAACCTAATATTTGAAACTAATAAATCAGGGCTAATAATTCTTTCATCCTCTTGTGCAGTAATAAGTAAATTTTCTAAATTAGTTGTGCTTTCAAGTTCAGAATCAATCCTAATATTTTTAGTTGCAGATTTTCCTCCTCCTAAAGAAAATTTAAATTTTGCATCAGTATAGCATGCGCTTTCGCAACCCAAATTTGGCATTTTAAAAATAAAATATTTTTTTATTGTTTGCATCGGAGGAACTACAACAGGGATTGAAGGATTTGAATTAACTAAATCAATTGTTTTGATTGGTGTTGAAATTAATGTATCAAGAATCCATTCATTTGTTGGATTAGTCAATAAAACTTCAATTAATACATATGAATCTTGCGCTGATTCGCTTAAAGCAGAAGTAGAAATATTTAGATTTGAATCTGATAATTCGTAATCTGTTAATTCAATATCAAAGGAGTAAGAATTTTTATTTAAAAATTCGTTTTCTTCAGAGCCTCTTCTTTGTAAATAAATTGAAGAAATATCAAGCATGTCATGATTTTTGTATAAAGGAACGTGGGCGCTATTTATCCAAAAAAATTCTTTATATGTAGGATCAAGGCTTATCCATCCGTGTCCAGGAACATAAACTTCAATCCATGAATGAGGTTCAAAATTAGTGCATCCGTAATCCCCAATATTTGTATAGACATATCCGCTAACATACCTTGCGGGTATTCCAACACTTCTAAACATGCTTATTGAAAGGGTTGAGAATTCATCGCACACCCCTTTTTTTACATCAAAAATTTCGGACGCTGTTGCTGATGAGGTAGAAAAATAATCTAAATTATATTCAATATAATAAGCGACAAATTCTGAAATAATTGCAATAGCGCTTAAATAATCATTTACTCCTGCCAGCAAATTATTTGTTAAAATTTTTATTTGCAAATCCTCATTAGCTGTTTTTGAAAATTCAGTATAGCTTTTAATATTATCAGGAAAAACTCCAGTATAAGGAAATTCAACATTGTTTGCTATTTTTTTGTTTTCAAGATTTATTTGTATTGAAGAGTTAAAATGCCAATCTAAATTTTCAGTAATTTCATCCTGGTGAAAAAAAAGTATTGTATTCCCGTACCCGTCAGTGCTTAACATTCCATCAGTGTCATATTTGCCTAAACTAATCTGGGGAACTCCCCTAAAAGTGTATGAAAAGTTTTCAAAAGTATAATCATTAAAATTTAAATCAATTAATCCAAAAACCGAATAATTTATTGATGCTGAGCCAATTTCTTTAGTGTCAATATCTAAACATTCAAGCCCAAAACCAAGAGGTAATAATAGAAATAAAAAAATTAATCTTTTCATTAAAAAAATTAATAACCTAAGAGTTTTTATAATTATTCCTAAATGAAAGCTGAAATAATTGATAAAAGATTTTATGAAAAAAAATGGATGAGTATTGGCAAATGGGATAAGCAAAAAGCTCCTTATTTAAAAAAAACTGCAGACATTGAAGGTTTAATAGCTTTAGATTGGATTAAATCTTATTTGAGTTTAGGAAGAATTCTTGATATTGGGTGCGGAGCAGGAAGGAATTCTATTTTATTTTCAAAAAACGGCTTTGATGTTTACGGGTTTGATTTTTCAAAAAAAGCAATAGATTTGGCTGAGATTTTAAAAATTGAAGAAAAATGCGATGCAAAATTCAGCGTTCAAAGCGTTTTAGAGTTAAAATTTGAAAATAATTTTTTTGATGCAATTTTTGATTTTGGATGCTTTCATCATTTAAGAAAAAATCAGTGGAATAAATATTTAAAAAATATTTTAAAAGTATTGAAACCTAAAGGGTATTATCTCATTTATTGCTTTAGCAAGGAATCAGAAGAAACTGGAAACCATAAAGCCAGCAGAGATTACAGCTACAGAAATCATCATTACAACCATTATTTTGATTTGGATGAATTAAAAAAAATATTCTCAAATAATTTTAAAATAATTAAAAGCAAAATAATAAAAGAAAAAGGAAGATTGTTAGCATTCAATATTGTTTTGTTTCAAAAAATATAATTCTTATATATAGTATTATAAATAATAACTTAATTAATATTATCTATGTTTGATTCATGCGTTTTATTTCCTATTAGCGATGAAATGAAAAAAAGATTGGGTTTAGTAATTGGTAATGCTAAGATAAAAGATAAGCTTAATTTTAACAGTAATGAGTTGGTGTTTTTTAGTCCTAAAACTGAGGATGATTTAAAGAAAGCAATAGAAATGACTTTGCCTTATGGAATAATTAATTCTGAATTAATTCATTACAAGGATTCATTGCATTTTATTAGATCAGGGATTGATGACACCATGGCTAAAGAAATGTCTAAAAAAAAGATAGCAATAGTATTTAATCTTAATTTGCTGATTTCTAGTGATTCAGTTAAAAGGGCTCAGATTATTAGAAGAATGAAAGAAAATATGAAAAAAGCAGTAAAATTTGACATTCCAGTATTATTTGCAAGTTTAGCAAAGGATGAGTATGAATTATTTAATGGTCAGCAAATAAGGGCTTGGGCTCAAAGTTTAGGTATTGATACTTTTGAAAGAGTAAAAACTAGTTTTAATAAAATATTTTTAAAAAAATGATTTAGTTAAGTTTATAAAAAGATTTGTTTAATTAAAAAACTTATGAGTAATGCTTTTGACAAATATCTTTTGACTTTAAGCGATAAAGAAGTTGATGAACAATTCTTAATTGAATATAATAGGTGTATAAAATCAAATTTCAGAACTTCATACCATGAGCCTTTGGATTCTGATGATTTGCAGAGGCTTTACAATCATTTGCTAAAAAATCATTCTCAAGGTTTTTCCGAAAGCACTAATACTATTTATGTTTACCCTAAAACAAACAAGTCATTTTTAGCTCAAAACAGGTTTTTAAACAAAGTATATCTTGAAAATAATAATATAATCATAGAAAGCAATGATCATAATTTATGTTCTGAAGTAATAGAATTCTTAAACAAAAATGAAAAATTCTGCAAATTAAAATTTATAGAATTAAATTCTAACGGAAAAAAAACTGGCTTTATTGAAGAATTATTGTAAATGCCAAAGAAATAATAATGTTTTTAAATAAAATATTCTAATTTTAAATCCATGAACACTTTGTTTGAAAAATATCTTTTAAATTTAAATAAAGAAAAATCATTAAAATGCTTAAATAAAATCACTAAAATTAATTATAATCTTCAGGAAGCTTTTCTTTCTGATATTGAATTTATTTATAAGCAGGTAATCTCCTGTCCAAAAATCGAGCTTTATTGTCATGCATTGGAGCATGAAAATATTTTTTTATGCCACGAAGGAGAAGTATCACAAAAATCTATGGAGAGTATTTTTTTTTATTGGAGCAAGATTTACATTAAAAATAAAAGCGTTTTTGTAGAATCATTTGAAAAAAATCTTTATTCAATAATTAATAATATATTAGAGGAAAATTTTATGAAATACTCTGTTTATTTTTCAGAGCCTTTAATTGAGCAAAAACAATTAATTATTTAACTAATTAATTTTAATTATTAATCTATGAATAAACCTTCCAGCAGAACTAAGAAGAGATATATTTCTTTTGAAGTGATAAGTGATGAAAAGGTTTTTAAAGATGAAATAAAAGATAGTATTTATAATAAGGCTCTTGAATTCAAGGGGGAAGCCGGGTTATCCGAGCTAGGAATTCAATTAGTAAATGAGAATATTTTGAGGGTTGATCATAACTATAAAAACGAAATGATTTTAATACTCTCAATGATAAGAAAGATAAATAACAAAAGAGTATTTTTTAATACTCTTAAAACAAGTGGAAATTTAAGCAAGGTGAAAAATTAATGTCAATTCCGGATGCAATGGGTTACGATAGAGCAATAACAGTGTTTTCTCCAGACGGAAGATTATTGCAGGTTGAGTATGCAAAAGAAACTGTTAATCAGGGAACCTCAGCAGTAGGAGTATTATATAAAGGAGGAGTATTGCTTGTTGTTGATAAAAGAATTCTTGAAAAATTAGTAATACCTTCAAGTGTTGAAAAAATAATGCAAATAGATGAGCATATCTGTGCTGCAATAAGCGGGCTTCCAAGCGACGGAAGAGTATTAGTTGAAAGAGCTCAAGTAGTTGCACAAAATCACAGGAATACTTATGATGAAGAAATAGATGTTAAAAGCCTTGTAAAAGATATTTGCAATCAAAAGCAAGCATTTACACAATATGGCGGAATGAGGCCTTATGGAGTAAGCTTATTAGTTGCAGGTATTGATGAAAAGCCTCACTTGTTCATGACTGAAGTTAGCGGAATATTCTTTGAAATGAAAGCAGTTTCAATTGGAGAAAATAGTAGAATCATTACTAATTTTTTAAATAAGAACTATAAAGATGACATGACTTTTGATGAAGCATTAAAATTTTGTATTAATGCAATAAAAGAAGGATTGGCTACTAAATTTGATGTTGAAAGATTAGAAGCAGCAGTTATTGATTGTAAAGATAAGAAGTTCACGCATGTAGATCTTAAAAAATTTAAGAAGTTATGAGACAATTCTTTGAGCAAAAAAAAGTTCCGCATCATTTTGCAACTTTAAAAAAAAATGGCTTAACTTTTGAAGTAATAATTAATCCATTAGAAGCAATAGAATTAAAAAAAGGCAATTTAGAAAACGTGATTGATGCTTTAGAATTTGAAGGAATTTTTTCAGATGCAAGGGCTGGCGAGAAAGCAGCTAATTTAAAAGAGAATTTTGGAACCGAGGATAATCTAGAAATAGCTAAAGAAATAATTATTAGCGGAACTCTTCAGTTTACAACTGAATATAAAAAAATGCTCACTGAGCAAAAACGAAAAGAAGTAATTGATTTAATATGCAGGAACGGGATTGATGCAAGAACAAAGCTCCCAATACCTGCAACAAGGGTTGAATCAGCTTTTGAGCAGGTGTCAATTAATTTTGATCCTTTTAAAAGCGCAAAAGAGCAGCTTAATGCTATTGTTGACAAGATTAGGCCATTTATTCCAATAGTATTTGAGGAAAAAATTGCATCAGTTTTAGTCAATTCAAAATATGCAGGCAAAATAGCCAGCATATTAACCAAGTATGGAAAAATCAGCAAAACGCAATGGAATAATGACGGCTCATGTACTTATGAAATTTCAATTCCAGGCGGAATGCAGGATGAATTTATAAAAAAAGTAAACGATTTCTCGCACGGAGAAGCAATTATTAATTTGAGGTGAAAAATATTATGAAAGTTTTAGCAAAAGAAGGACAAATACTTTGTCCAGGAGATGCAATAGCATCAGGAGAGGATATAAAAGAAATAGAAGGAACTTATATCAATGGCAATGAATTATGCGCAAGCATTGTTTCAAAAGCTAGCATAAAAGGAGATAATATAAGATTAATCGCAATGAAAGGGGCTTATTTGCCTTATGAAGGAGATTATATTATTGGAAAAATAATAGATGTAAATGCTCCAAATTGGTACTTTGTTGATATTAACTGCGCTTATGAAGCAGGACTTAATATAAGAGACGCAAGTAACCAATATTTAGATACTGAAAGATACGGAATGACTCATTACTTTAGTTATGGTGAAGTAATATTTTCAAGAATACAAAAAGTTTCAGACACTATGAGAATTGATTTGACAATGAAAGAAAATGGTTTAATGAAACTTAATGGAGGCGTTTTAATGCCGTTTAATCCAAATAAATTTGCAAGAATTTTAGGAAAAGATGATTCAATGATTAATATGATACAGGAAAAAACTAATACTAAAATCTTTGTAGGAATGAATGGATTAGCATGGATTAGCGGAAAAGCTTTAGATATAAAAAAAGCAAAAGAAGTAATTGAAATTATTGACGCAGAAGGCCACATTGAGGGCTTAACAAAAAAAATTGAAGACATGTTAAAAAAAGGTGAAAAGAAATGACTGCAAAAAAAACTGAAGAAAAAAAAACTGAATCAAGAAAGAGCTATAAAGCTACTGGAAGGATAGATAAAAGAAAAGCAACAGAAATGAGACCAATGGAAATGAGCATAGGGTTTTTGCCAAATTGCGCAGGAAGTGCAAGAGTAAAGGTTGGAAATACTATTGCAATTGCAGGAGTTTATGGTCCAAAAAAAGCAAGGCCAAAACATGAAGAATTAAAGGATAAATTATTGCTTAGATGCTATTATGATTTAGTAAGTTTCAGTGTACCTGATAGGGCGAGACCTGGTCCAAGCAGAAGAAGCACTGAATTAGGAATGGTAATAAAAAGCGCTCTTGAAAGAAGCATATTTACTGAATTCTACCCAAGAAGTATGGTTGAAGTATTTATTGAAGTAGTTCAAGCAGATGCTGGCTCAAGATGCGCATCAATAATTGCAGCAAGTTTAGCTTTAGCTGATGCAGGAATAGAAATGAGGGATTTAATGCCTGCTGTTGCTTGCGGAAAAATTGATGATTTAGTTTGCGTTGATTTAACTAAAGCTGAAGAGGATTATCATGAAGGAGAGGGACCTACAGATATTCCAATCGCTTATCTTCCAAATCAGGATGAAATAACTTTGCTTCAATTGGATGGAAAAATTTCAAAAGAAGAATTAGCTCAAGCAATTAAAATGGGAATAGTTGCATGCAAAGAAATCCATAAGCAAATGAAACAAACAATAAGAAGTAAATATGAAAAAAGGTGAAAATAATATGCAAGGAGTAAAAATAAGAGGAATATATAGCAGTTCATTAACAAGATTGTTAACAAAAAATAAATTAATGATAACTGAACCAAGCGAAAACATTAAATCAAGTTTTCCAAAATTGAAATTTGCCGATAAATACGACACAACAATACATGATTTTGCTGATAAAAGCGGAATAGTAATTAAAGGAGAGCAAACTGAAAGCATTAAAAATCTTATTGAAAAATTTGATAATGCAGTTTTTCAGGTTGAAAATTCAGGGGATTTATATTTAGGAAAAATAAAAAAATTAGACCCTGATACTAAAAACATCCACGTTGATTTAGGATTAAGTAAAGTAGGATTATTGCCTCTTAAGGATTATTGGGGTTTTGTAAAAGAAGGGGAAAAAATTTTAGTTCAATTAAAATCAGAACAAAATGACCACTTTTTACTGTCAACAAAGATTCATTTATTTGGAGAAGATGTTGTATTAATACAAAAAGGATTCACAAAGATTTCAAGCAATGTGAACGACAGGGAAACAATTGAAAGGCTAAATAAAATAGCTGATGAGAACTGCCAAGAAGGATGGGGGGCATTATACAAATCAAGCGCTTCAGAAAAAAAGGAATCAGAATTAGTTGATGAAATAAAAGAATTATACAAAGATTATGACAAGATTAAAGCAAGCTTTGAGAAAGAAAAAGATATAAAAATCTTAAGAAAAGGACTAATGACTTGCTATGTAAGATTTGATAAAACTGTCAAGGAAGAAATGGACAAATTAAGAAATGAAGTAAAGCCAACAATAAACGGCCACCATTCTTTGAAAACAGACATCTTTGCAAATATAGTTGATTTTTCTGAAAATTTAATAAAAGAAAAATTAAATGAAGGAAAAATAAACGAAGCAATAAAAAAATTTGTTCAAACTAAATCAGCAAAAATTGATGATTTATACATAATAAATGAGCATAAAGTTACTGGAGTAACTAATTTTTCAAAAGGAAAAATTGTTGAAATAAAAGATGAAGTATTGAAAGTTAAGAAGTTTTTAAGAAACGGCTCAATAATAGCAGGAATAAACATGACTTCTGATAAAGGAGATTATTTATTAACTTCAATAAAAGAAAACAGTGGTTTTGTAAAAAATGAGCTTTATTCATCATCAGATGTATTAAAAGCAAGTTATTATGTAATAACAACTCCAATAGAAGTTCATTCAAGAAAAGCTGAAATGATTAATCTGGATTTAGCAGTAAGCATAGCAAATGATAAGAAAGAATTACTTAACGAAGAATTACTTCAAAGTTATGTAAATCAAGGATTAATAAGCAAAAAATTAGCAGCTGAATCTGTTAAAATTGCAAAAAAGCTAATCAAGGAGAGTGAGTAATAATGAATGAAGATTTCAAAAAATACGCTTTGGAATTAGCTGAAAAAAATAAAAGAAATTACGGCAACAGAGGAGTTGATGAAACTAGGAATTTAATCATTGAAACTAATGTTAGTATGAATTCTGAAGGAAGCGCAAAAGTAACACTTGGTAAAACAATCGTTGTTGCAGGAGTTAAAATGGAAATAGGAACACCTTACTCAGACAGGCCAAATGAAGGAACATTAATCTGCTCAGGAGAATTAACTCCAATAGCTGATGACTTATTCGAGCCAGGAAAACCTGGAGAAGAAGCAATTGAACTTTCAAGGGTTGTTGATAGAGGAATAAGGGAAAGCGGATCAATTGATTTTGAAAAACTATGCATTGTTCCAAAAGAAAAAGTCTGGAATGTATTAGTGGATTTTTACATCTGGAATAATGATGGCAACTTAATTGATGCATGCGGAATAGCAGCAATAGCAGCGCTTAAAGTTGCAAGAATGCCAAAATTAGACGCTGAAAACAAGATTGTTAGCGGAGAATGGAGCGACCAAAAGGTTCCATTTTTAAAAATTCCAATACCAACCACTTTTTTTAAAATAGGGGATAAAATCTTCGTTGATGCAGATAAAGAAGAACAAGCAGTAAGCGAAGCAAGATTAACAGTAACATCAAGCAATGACAAAATAAACGCGCTTCAAAAAGGCGGAGTCGGAGCATTTAATATAAAAGAGATAGAAGAATGCTTAGCGAAAAGTTTTAAAATCAAAGATAAAATACTTGATGTAATAAATAAGGTAAATTAGAGGTTAAAACATCATGGAAAAATATAATAAATATGAAAGAGCAAGGATAATAAGTGCAAGGGCATTGCAAATAAGCATGGATGCGCCAATACTTGTTAAAGTTCCAAAAGGAGAATATAATCCTATAATCATAGCAAGAATGGAACTAAAAGAAGATGTTATACCTATTACTATTAAGAGGGATTAAAATGATAAGAGCAGAAAAACCAAAAAAAGAAGAGTCTGAAGTAAAAGACAACATTCAGTCTCAATTATTAGTTCCTCTTGACTTATATTTAAAATCAGGAATACACATTGGAACTAAATTCAAAAATAAAAGCATTGAAGAATTTATCTTTAAAACAAAGCAAAACGGCTTGAAAATAATGGATATTGAAAAAATCAATGAAAGAATAGCTCTAGCAGCAAAGTTATTATCAGATTATGAACCTGGAGAAATAATGTTAATTTGCAGAAGAGAAACTGGACATAAGCCAGCAAAAAAATTAGCAGAAGTAACAGGAATGAGATGCATTATCGGAAGATACTTGCCGGGAACTATTTCAAACGCTCAATTCAGCTTTTTCACAGAGCCAAAAATAATGGTAGTATCAGACCCATGGCATGACAAGCAGGCAATAAAAGGAGCAATACTTTCAAATATACCAATAATTGGATTATTAGGTTCTAATAATTCAACAGAGTATATTGACTTAGCAGTTCCATGCAATAATAAAA
>JAQVLH010000010.1 GCA_028704265.1 Candidatus Nanoarchaeia archaeon | reverse complement strand
TAGAATGTACGATGTACGATGCACAATGGTCTTTCCACAGATTTAAGACCATTGCACGTAAAAATGGACAATATGTTTATCTAAATAATTCTTGACAAATTAGTTAGATCTATGATTATGACTCTAATTCTTTTTTAATTTCATTATATTCTAAAACTATAAGCCATCCAAACCC
Source organism: Candidatus Nanoarchaeia archaeon (assembly GCA_028704265.1). Classification (GTDB taxonomy): domain Archaea; phylum Nanobdellota; class Nanobdellia; order Tiddalikarchaeales; family Tiddalikarchaeaceae; genus JAQTTT01. The sequence goes on along the minus strand of JAQVLH010000010.1, from coordinate 14,465 downwards.
AAGATTTAATTGTTTATACAATTTATTAAAATCAACAAAAACAATCAAAGGACCATTGTTCAAGTTTTCTAATAATTCTTCTTCAAATTCTCTGGCAATAATAAAACGCATACCTTTATTCATTAATTCAGATTTCATTTTTTGCTCATAAGCCAATAAACCTTCATAATCCATTTTATAGCATTCTTTTTGTCTAACTATTAAGGCACTAAATTTAGAGATAGCTAAATTAATTAAATCATAACTTAATGGAATTTTTAAAGGATTATTATTAGAAATTTTTAAAGCAGTTTTTATAGCAATTTCAGATAAATCTGTCGGTTTTTTTTCATTAATCCTAACATCATTAATATAATCTGTTAATATTTTCAGACATGCTACTCCTGACTCAAAGCCATTTTTGCAGGTATAATGAGGAACAAAGACTTTCATAATAAATAATAAACACTCATAGGCTTTAAAATTATAACTTTTTTTAAAGCAATATTAATAAATTATCAAAAACCCTTTTTAATTCATGCCTGACAATATCATAGAAGTAAAAAATGTAAGTAAATCTTTTAAAAAATATAAACGAGGTGACTCTTTTTTTGATGCATTCAAAAGTTTATTTCACAGAGAATTTGAAAGAATTCATGCGCTAAAAAATGTTAATTTTGAAATAAAAAAAGGCGAAATACTTGGATATTTAGGTCCTAACGGCGCAGGAAAATCAACAATGATAAAATTAATGTGCGGAATTTTGGAGCCTGATTCCGGAACCATTAAAGCGCTAAATTATACTCCCAGCAAAGACAGGGAAAAATATGTAAAAAATATTGGTGCAGTATTTGGGCAAAAAAGTAATTTATGGACTGATTTGCCTGCAATTGACACTTTCAGGCTAAATAAAGAAATTTACAAAATTTCTGAGCATGATTACAAAAAAAGATTAGATGAATTGGTTGAATTATTGGACGTCAAGGAGATAATAAAATCGCCTGTGCGAAATTTAAGCTTTGGAGAAAGGATGAAATGCGAATTCATAGCAAGCCTGCTGCATAATCCAAAAATCTTGTTTCTTGATGAGCCAACAGTAGGTGTTGATGTGGTTGCAAAGCAAAATATTAGAAATTTTATTAAGAAAATTAATAAAGAATTTGGTGTAACTGTAATTCTTACAACTCATGATATTGGGGATGTAGAATCATTATGTGATAGAATAATTATATTAGACAAAGGGGTGCATGTCTATGAGGGTTCAATACCTTTGCTTAAAAAAAATTATTTGTCATATAAGGAACTAATTGTTTATTTTGAAAAAGAAACAAAAAATATTGAGCTGCCAAATTGCGAAGTAATAGAATCCGAGCCGTTTAAGGCAACATTAAGGGTTGACATTTTAAATACCAGCATTAGCCAAGCAATACAGAATTTGATGGAAAAATATAAAGTTGAAGATTTGGATATTAAAGAGGAAAGTATTGAAAGCATAATTAGCAGAATTTATAAAAGTGAGAAAAAATGAATTATTTTTTTGCATTTATTAAGCAATCATTTAAGGAATCAACTAAATCAAGAGTTGTATTTTTTATTAATATATTTGGTAAAATAATATTTTTTATAATTAATTTTTATTTATGGCAAGCAATTTTTAATTATGATGGAAGAGGAGTAATTAATGGCTTAACTATGGAAGAAACAATTAATTACATGCTTTTTGTTTCAATCATGTATGGCTTGCTTTCTACTAATATTCATAGAATAGTTATGAAAGATGTAAAAAATGGATATATTAATATTAAACTTTTAAGACCTTTAGATTATGGGCTTGGGCATTTAGCAATGGCATTAGGGCAAAATATATATTCTTTTTTTTTAGAAATTATTCCAAGCTTAATAATAGCAATATTTTTTTTTAATTTTAAAATTTATGGAATATTTTATTTTTTATTATCCTTCATAAGTTTTTTTTTAGCAATAATTTTAAATTTTTTTATTGATTTAAATTTTTCATTAATTAATTTTAAATTCATTGATACTTATTCTGCTGTTAATTTTGCAAAAAGCGTTTTTAAAAGTTTATTTTCAGGAGAAATTGTGCCTCTTAATTTTTTTCCGCAAATAATGCAACAAATATTTAAATTTTTGCCAACAACCTATCTTTTTTATACACCTATTATGATTTATTTAGGTAAGCTTTCAGGTGCAGATATTATTTTATCATTTATTTTCCAGTTAATATTTATAATATTTTTTTATGCGATTTATAAATTTTTTTGGAAAATGCTTACAAAAAGCTTTGAAGGTGTTGGAGTATGAGTCTTTTTTTAGAATATGTTAAAATAAAAATAAAAGATTTTTTCTCATACAGATTTACATTATTTTTGTTTTTATTAATTGATATAATCTATATAATTTCATTATCTGTTCCCTTTTTAATCATATATTCAGCAACTGAAGGTTTTCCTAATTGGAATATTTATGAATTATTTTTTTTTACAACAACGGGAATTATAACTTCAACATTAATTTTTACTTTTGCAATAGTAATTGGGTTAGATATTACGGATAAAATAAAAGATGGAAGTTTTGATTTATTGCTGCTTAAGCCCGTTAATATTTATTACCACATGCTAATCCAATCGCTTGATTTAAGAAATTTTTTCCCTGATTTTCCATTATTTTTAATAATTTTAATAATACTATATCCTTTAGTGGGTATTTTATTTAGTTGGATTAATCTATTTTATTTTATTTTAATTATTTTTATTTCATGTTTAATTTTTATAGGCTTTTCTGGAATATTTATTTCTTTTTCATTTTTTGTGCCACATTTTGATAGTTTTTGGGATTTATTTTTTTCATTTAGAGAAATAAGCAGAAAACCTATTGATATCTATAAAAATAAATTTATAGTATTGTTTTTGACTTTTGTTTTTCCGTTTGCATTATGGAACTATTATCCTGCATCAATCTTAATGGGAAAAATTGACACCTCAATAGTTCCATCTTTAGTGTTAATGGCTATAATCTTTTTAGCAATAGGTTTTTTTAGTCTAAAATACGGATTAAAGCATTATAAAAGCGCAAACGGATAATTAATTAATTTTAACTATTATTAAGTAGGCAAAAAAATATTATCAATTATTACACTAATATTTAAAAGCAAACACTGAATTATTTTATTTTTGAAATCATGAATACTTATACTGATGCATTAAGTAAAGTGAAAGCGTCAGCTAAATTGTTAAATGAAGATTTGGAATTCTTATACTCTCCTGAAAGAACTGTAATAACTAGTTTTTCTGCAAAAATAAAAGGGGAAATAAAATACTTCACAGGCTATAGGGTAAGATATAATACACTATTAGGTCCCGGAAAAGGCGGAATCAGGTTTGATTCAAATGTTGACATTTATGAAGTGAGCGCTTTGGCCTTATGGATGACTTTAAAAAATTCGCTAGCTGGCTTGCCTTACGGAGGAGCCAAAGGAGGAGTTACTGTCAATCCTAAAGAATTAAGCAGTAATGATTTGGAAAATGTAACTAGGGGATTTGCTCGTTCAATAAGCAATGATTTAGGCGCAGCTATTGACATTCCAGCTCCTGATGTTTATACTAATTCTCAGACAATGAGCTGGATTCTTGATGAGTATGAAACAATTAAAGGAAGGCATGAGCCCGGAATGATTACTGGAAAGCCTTTGGTTCTTGGAGGGAGCTTAGGCAGGGATACTTCAACAGCCATGGGCGCTTTTTACATCTGCAAATCAATTAAGCAAAACAATAGCGCAGTCATTGAAGGCTTTGGAAATGCTGGAATGAATCTGGCAACATTTCTTTTTAATGAAGGATACAATATCTTAGGAGTAAGTGATTCAAAAGGTGCAATTTTTAATAAATCTGGATTAAAAATTCCAGAACTAATCAGGCATAAAGAGGCAGCAAAACAAGTTAGCGGCTTTGCTGATTCAGAAGAATTAAGCAATAATGAACTCCTTGAGTTGCAGACTGATTTGCTATTTCCTTGCGCTACAGAAAATTCAATAAACAAAGATAATGCTCATAAAATCAACGCAAAATATATTATAGAGTTAGCTAATGGTCCTGTGACTAGCGAGGCTGACAGGATTCTTGAAAGCAAAGGAATAATGGTTTATCCTGATATTTTGGCAAATTCAGGAGGAGTAATAGGGAGCTATTATGAGTGGGTTCAAAACAATCAAGGGATGCAATGGGGTATTGAGCAGATAAATTCGATGCTTAAGGAAAAAATGACTACTAATTTAAGTAATGTAATAAATGAAGCTGGAAAGCTTAATTGCTCTTTAAGGGAATCAGCCTATGCTTTGGCGATTAAAAGATTGCTTGAAGCTAAAAAATTAAGAGGAAGATAAAAAAATCATTTTTTTAAAATTACTGATTTCATCTTTAATGCAAATCTTCTAAACAAATCCCTGTCAACATCATCCAAGACTTTCTTCCAAATTAAAAACAAATAAACAATTGAAGATACAGCTGAGCCTATTATTTTTAATATTAAACTCATATCAATTGCAAAAAATAATATAAGAGGAATAGCGAATAATAATATTTTAAAAGAGGATTTAAAATCAATTTTGTAATAATTTTTTGTTTTAATTAACATGAATATTAATATTATACTTGAAGCTATAAGAAGAATTAATGAGGTATTAAATGCAGTTTTTGCAAAGCCTGAAAAAGCAAGGATTATTATGACTCTTATTATATTTCCCATAACATTATATTTATTTTTTCCTATGCTATAATTTATTGATTCAAAAAAACTTGACAAAATATTAAAAAAATAAATCAATGACATTATTTGTATTAAATTATTTATTAATAAAAATTCGCTTCCAAGCAAAAATTCTGTAGCAAAATTAGATGCAAAAAAGAAAAATGCAAGCAAAGGCACTTCATAAATAAGGATAAAATTAAGTTTTTTTTAAGATACATTTTTTATTTCTTCATTTGTTTTTCCAAAAATACTAGGTATTAATGCAGCTAATAAAGCAGAAGGCATTAAAGACATAATAATGCCAACTCTTGATGATGCATCAAGATATCCTAATTCTATAGGGTATTTTCCAAGTATTAACAAAAGTATATTGCTTGATAAAAATACCATTATTGTTCCTAAATAATTTATTAAAGAAAATTTTGCAAATTCACTATATTTATCAAATTTTTTATTTTTTTGTTTGGATAAATTTATTATTTTTTTGTAAGCATAGATGCAATAACTTATATATGCAATAAAATATCCAACTATACCTCCAGTTATTCCAAAATAAATTATTAAGGGTATGGCAATAATTTTTATAATATTAAAAATTAAGTCGGCAATAGAAGTTATTTTTAAATTATTTAAACCCTGTAATAAGTGAGGTGCTATATTCATTAAAATAAAAAAAGGCATTGATATTACAATCCAAGGTAAATAATTTTTTAATCCAGGATTATTATAATAATTAGCTATAAAATTTATTGATAAAAATAATATTATTGAACTAGTTATTATTAAAATTATTCTTGCGTTCAGAAATTTTTTTATTAAATCAAATTGGCTGTTTTTATATTTTGAAAGAAAATAAGGCATTATTGATTCTGAACCTAAGCTTCCAAACATATAAAATAAATTCATAATAGTTGTAAGAAGAGCAAAGGTTCCATAATTTGCAGGACCTAATAATCGTATTATAAAAAAAATAGTAACCATTGAAATAATAGTTCCTATTCCTTTGCCAAATAATTGCCATGCAGTATTTTTTCCAATACTTCCTAGCTCTTTCATATATAGAATTATGTAAGCATTAATTTAAAAAATAATGGCAATATCAATTTTAATATGGGAGTTAATTTGAAAGGTTTGCTTGAGCCTAAAAAAATAGAATTAAAGGATTTGAAAGGCAAAAAGGTTGCAATTGATGCCTATAATGCATTGTATCAATTTATTTCAACAATTAGGCAATATGATGGTTCAAGCTTGGTTGATTCAAAAGGAAATATTACAAGCCATTTAAGCGGATTATTTTATAGGACTATTAATTTGTTAAAAGAGGGAATTTTTCCAAGTTTTGTTTTTGATGGCAAAGCTCCAAGTTTCAAAAAACAAACTATTAGTGACAGGATGAATATAAGAAATAAAGCTAAGGAAGAATATGAGGAAGCTTTGGCAGAAGGGGATTATGAAAGAGCTAAATCTAAATCAATGCAATCGGCAGTTCTTACTAAAGAAATGGTTGCTGAAGCTAAAGAATTGTTGGATGCTTTAGGTGTTCCTTGGATTGATGCGCTTAGTGAAGGGGAAGCTCAGGCAGCAGATATGGTTATTAATGGAAAAGTGTATGCAAGTGTAAGTCAAGATTATGATAGTTTATTATTTGGGGCTCCATTGCTTGTCAGGAATTTGAATATTACTGGCAAGAGAAAAATTCCAGGAAAGAATTTATATACAACAATTTATCCTGAAATCATTGAATTAAAAGAAGAATTAAAAAGATTAAAATTAACAAGGGAGCAATTAGTAATGATTGCAATATTGGTTGGCACTGATTATAATCCAAAAGGAATTGAAGGATTAGGTCCAAAAAAAGCATACAAGTTAGTCATTGAAAAAAAAGATTTTGATTCCGTGTTTGCAAGCGTTGAATGGGTTTTTGATATTAAGCCAAAGGAAATTTTTGATTTCTTTATGAATCCTCCTGCAAAAACTGATTATGAATTAAAATATAATCCAATAAATGAAGAAAAATTAATTAAGATTTTATGCGATGAGCATGATTTTTCAAAAACTAGAATACAAGCAACTCTTGCATCAGTTGCGGAATTGTTCAAGAAAAAAAGCCAAACCGGGCTAGATAAATTTTTTTAATAATGGCAATCAAAGTAATTGCAAGTCATATTTAATTTTTTTAGTCTTTCAGATTCTATTTTAGTATGGTATGAAAAAATTTTGCAATAATTATTACCAATCATGCCAATTAATTTTCTTTGCTCATCCAAAGAAGGATACATATCTATTAAATCAAAAATATATTCAATAGTTGGATTATTATTTAAAATTGTAATTTTATCTTGGCTTAAATGATTCATAAAAACTTTGTCATTTTTTAAAAAATTAACAAGCTTTTCTTTTTCTTTAATTAAAACCTCATCAAGTAGTTCAGCCATTGGTTTATTTGATAATTTTTTGCACATTTAAATGTTTTTATATAATTTTCATAAAAAAAGCTTATTTTCATTATCTATATTAAAAGAATTTGATTCAAAATATCTTTTTAATGAATAATTTAAAAAATTTTCATCTTTTTTTTCTAAAGCTTTTATTTTTTCAAAACCTTTCAAATTTTCAATTTTCACATTAGGGTGGTTGAATAATTTAGCTTCATATTGATTATTTTTTTTATTAATAATAATGATTGGCTCTTCTGATCCATAAGCAAGAATTTCCCCTAAAGTTGATTTGCTTTTTTCAAAATCATAATTTTCGCAATCTAAATTTGCGCAGTAAACTTTTATATTTTTTTCAAAGGCTTCATAAATCAAATCTTGCATTCCGCATTTTAGCTTAACCTCATCATAATAAACGCTTTCTTTTTCGCAAATTTTGCAGTACAATCCCTTTAAGTTAAATTCAGGGCTCAAAAAAACCTTTGCCTTGCTTTCATAATCCATAATTAATAAATAGGAAAAAATCTATTTAAAATCTTTTTTATAATTTTTTTTTATTGAAAATTAGTGTTTTTTTTCTTTTCTTTATTGAGATTTATTAATTTTTCATTATGAATTATTAAATAAGGGATTTTGTTTTTTTTACTATCTAATGGGAAACCGTTTCCTTCTTCTATAACATCATGCGATTTTTTCATAGAATAAATCAGGTTTATTCCCTGCTCAAGGCATAGACTGAATATTTTAATTTTAGGAGTATTGGGATTTTTATTAAGGAAATAATTTTCATAAAATTTAGGGATAGCGCATCCTATTCCTTTTTTTGAAGAAATATCATAATCAAAATCAGGAGTATTATAAATTGCAGAATATAATGCGCCTATTCTTGCTATAAAAGGAGTTTTCATATCTGGATTTTTTTGAAATATTTCATTACAGGCTTTTTGTGCGATTTGAGGATAATAAATATTTTGCGTTTTTAAGCCGATATTATCAGACTCATTTGAGTATAATTTTTTTTCAATTTCGCTCATTTTAATGCTTTCAAAAAAGCTTGATATATAATTTCTCATAATATCTGATTTTTTATATTTTTTAGAATCAATTCCGGAATCGCAGTCTAATGCTAAAATTTTAGGATTAATTATTTTTTTAGAGGTTATTCTAAAAGGAATAACTCCTGAATTAACCAACACAATAGAATATTTGACTATTTCAGACATGCTAGTTCCTAAAAATTTAGAGAAATTTTTAATCTCATAATACATTTTTTCAGAAACTGAAATAGTATAACTTATTCCCATAAGCAGCGGTTATAAAATTTTGTATTTTTAAACCTTTTTAAGCAAAGTATTATTAATATTTTATTATGATTTATTCGGATTTTCACATTCATTCAAAATACAGCAGGGCAACAAGCAAAACAATGGATATTAAACATTTGTCTCTTTACGGCGCAATGAAAGGATTGAACTTAATTGGAACTGGAGACATTAGCCATCCAAAGTGGATTGATGAAGTTAAGAGTGAAACAATTAATTTAGGTAATGGGTTATATAAAAGCAAATACAATGAAATGAGATTTATGCTTTCAACAGAGATAGCAACAATTTATTCCCAAGATAATAAAGTCAAAAGAGTTCATCATATATTATTTTTTCCCAGTTTTGAAGTAGTTGAACAATTTAATGATTCTTTGAGAAATTATTTAGCTAATAAAGGAAAAAAATGTAATTTGTCAAGTGACGGAAGGCCAATAATAGGACTTACGAGTGTTGAATTGTGCGAAATAGCTTTTAAAATTAGTTCAAAAATTTTAATAATTCCTGCACATATTTGGACACCTTGGTTTAGCCTATTTGGAAGCATGAGCGGTTTTGATAAATTTGAAGATTGCTATAAAGAATATTCAAACAAAATTTATGCTTACGAATCCGGATTGTCAAGCGATCCATTAATGAATTGGAGATTAAGTCAGCTGAACAATAAATTATTAATTAGCAATAGTGATTGCCATGGCCCAAACGTTGACAAAATTGGAAGGGAAGCAAATGTATTCAAGGGAGAGGTTGCTGATTTCTCATATGACAAATTGTATGAAAATATTAAAAATAAAAATTTGGCTTTTACAATAGAGGTTGATCCTAGTTACGGAAAATATCATTTTGATGGCCATAGAAATTGCAATATTTGCTTTAATCCTATTGAATCAATAAATAATAATAATATTTGTCCTGTTTGTAAAAAACATTTAACTATAGGGGTTTTGCATAGGGTTGAAGAATTAGCTGATTTGCCTTTAAATTATAAACCTAAAAATTTGATTGATTTTAAATATCATGTGCCTTTAATTGAAATAATTTCAAAATTATTAAATAAAGGAGTTAAAACTAAGCCGGTTAATTTAATTTATAATGATTTAATTAAAAAATATACTAACGAATATTCAATACTTTATGATTTAGAATTAAAGGAAATTGATTCAAGTTTTAAGGGATTAGGAACTGTAATAAAAAGTTTAAGAGATAAAACTATGAGAGTTATTCCTGGATATGATGGGGTTTATGGCGAGCCAGTTATTGAAAAAGTTTAAGCATTAAGTCCTTGCATTCTTGAAATTAAGAAAACTGAAAAAGTCATGCTAGAAATAGCTAAGAAAAATAAAATATTATTAATTAATACTGGCATTTCTATAACTAAACTAATTAATCCATAAATCATTATTATTACTCCAGTAACAAGAGTTACTGTAAATCCCTGCCTCCAACTTCTTATAACACTTTTTTTAAGGCTATTTAATCCAATATTTAAAAGAATTAATCCAATAAAAGTTTCAGTGATACTTAATAGCATGTATTAATTTCAGCACTCCTTAGAATACTCATTTTACTTTTATCGCCCCAGTAGGACAATTTGCTTCACAAGCTCCGCAACCAATACAATCTTTAGGTCTTGCAACTTTAACGCACCCTTCTTTAGTTTCATCAAAAACTGAAACTGGGCATACAGAAACGCATGTAAAATGTCTTTTGCATTTTTTGCAATCAACTATTGGTCTAGGCATTTGATTATCACTTAATACTATTATTCTAATTCTTTATTTAAAAATATTATTATACCTTCTTGCATTCCTTGTTTAAGCAGATTTCATCGTTTTCTATTGATATTAAAGGACCTTTACATTTAGGGCAAATTTTATTAATAAATTTTAATTCACCTTTACTTGGCAAAGAATAAAGTTTTCTGCATTTTGGAAAATTACTGCACCCAACAAATCGTGAGCCTCTTTTTGAAAACATTAGTCTTAAATTTTTTCCGCATTCAGGGCAAATTCCAGCAACTCTTGAAGGGCAATTATTATTTAGGCACGTTTGGTATTTATTTTTAGAGATAAGAACTAAAGGGGATTTGCAGATTTTGCAATTAGTGCCTAAAGATTCATAATCGCTTTTTGGCAATGAAAACGTTGTGTCGCATTCAGGATATTTTGAGCAGCCTATAAATTCTTGCCCGTTTTTTTTGCTGTACATTATTACTAAATCATTGCCGCATTTAGGGCATTGTCCCATTTTTTTCCCGACATTGGTGCTTTCTTTCCAAGATTCTTCTAAAGCAGCACTTAAATCTACTCCTATTAATTTTTCATTTTTTTTAAAATCATTAGAAATATCAATAAGTATTTCTTGAGCTTGAATGATTACATTTTCTTTAGTTTCTTTATTAGCTTCAATTAAATCCGTTTGTTCTTCAAATTTTTTAGTTAAATCTTCACTAATGATTCTGGGACAATATTTTTTTAAGGAATTATTTACTCCTAATCCTAATTTAGTAACTTTAATACTTTCATCAGTAATATATCCTCTGTCATTTAATGTCTTGACAATTGCTGCTCTAGTAGCTTTTGTGCCAATTCCTCTTTTTTCCATTTCACTAACTATTCCTGAATGAGAATACCTGTTAGGTGGTTCAGTTTGTTTTTTATTATTTAATACATCGCTAATATTAACATTTTCATCTTTTTTTAAATTAGGGAGCTGCAGTTCTTTAGATTTATAATATTTGCCATAAAATTCAATCCATCCTGGTTTTATTATAATTGAGCCATTAGTTGTAAATTCATGATTTTTAACATCCAATGTTATTTTCATATTTTCTTTTATTCCAGGTTCTTTGAATGTTGATAAAAATCTTTTTACAATTAAATCATAGACATTTTTTTCTTGGATGCTCAATCTTTTAGGAGCTTCTCCTGTTGGATAAATTGCTGTATGCGCAGAATCATCTTTTTTACCCTCATTAGGTTTTAATTCTTTTAATTTAAGCAATTCATCGCAAAATTTTTTATAAAAAGATTGAGTGCTTAATTGTTGGAGTATTTTTTTAAAGCCGATTTTTTCAGGCAATTTTTCACTGCTAGTTCTAGGATAACTAATTAATGCATTAGTGTAAAGTTTTTGTGCAATTTGCTGAGTAATATAAGGATTATATTTAAATTGATTATAGCATTCATTTTGCAACGTTGTTAAACTAAAAGGATTTGGAGGCATTACTGCTAACTCGCTTTTTTTAACTTCTTTAACGCTTGCTTTTTTTTCATTTTTGCAGTCATTGAAAACTTTTTGGGCAATTTTTTCTTCAAAAATTCTTCCTTCTTTATAATCTGCATCAAATTCATTATTCCATTTTAAACTAATATGCCAATAATCTTTTGGAATAAATTTTATTATTTCTTCTTCTCTTTCGCATAAAATATTAAGGGTTGGGCCCTGAACTCTTCCAGTGCTTAATAAATGAAATCCCTTTCTTGCGCTTTTTAATGCAAGAGTTAAAGCTCTAGTAATATTTACTCCATACATCCAATCTAAATGGTGTCTTGCTAGTCCTGCATTAATCATTCCTTTATCTGCATCAATTGTTGCAGCTTCAAAACTCTCATTTAATTCTTCTTTGGTTAATGTTGTAAAAAGCATTCTTTTTGCAGTTTTTCTTTTTAGAATAAATCTTAAAATATTATATGCTATTACACTTCCTTCATTATCATAATCAGTGCAAACAATTACTTCGGATATTTTTTTTAAAAAATCAACAAAATTTTGATAATATTGCTTAGCATAAGCAGCATTTTTATCAGCTTCAAAAACTGGAATCCATTCATTTTCAAAAACTGGATAAGTCCATTTTCCTTTTTCTAAATCCCTTAAAGTAAATAAATGGCCTACTGCAGGCAAAACTAAATAATGTTTGCCGTCTCTTTTAAAAAAATAATATCTGGTTTTGTTATTTTTTTCTTCAATTAATGTTCCTTTATCAGCTAAAGCTTGAGCAATTTTTTGTGCAGCATCAGGTTTTTCGCTAAGCATTAAAATATAATCCATTAGAAAAATAATGAATCAAGGGTTATTTAAATATTCCCCTCTAAGTTTAAGAAAATCATCTGCTATTCTATCAAGAATATGTCCTTCTAAATCTGAATCGTCAAATCTGACTTTTTTCCATGCAAGAAATTCAGGGCCTTTTTGAAATTTTTCATTATCTCTTATTTCAATTGTGGTATTTTTGTTTAAATCATATTCGTTAATTTTTTTGTTTAAATAAAAATAAGTATAAACAAGATTAACACTTTCTCCCCTTTTTGCTTTATATTTATTGATAACTAAATTATAAGCCAAAGTATCTTTAAGGATTTTTTTAACATTCTCATTTTTCAAATTTTTTATTATTTCCCTGTGCAAATAATTATAAATCTCATTCATTATTAAATCACTTTTTCTAAATTATTTTCAAGGTTTAAAAAAAACATTATATGGTCTCCTTCTTCAATTTTATCATCTTCTTTCATTTTTATACCATTGCATAAAGTAATATAATTTTGTTTTAATAAAAGTTCATAAGCTATTCCTGAAGGTATACTTATATTTGCTTCATATTCTTTTATTGAAGAGCTAGGAAGCAATGTTAATAATTCATATTTTGAATTCATAAAATAACTTATGAAAAAATTGTCATTAAATACCTTTCGACTTAATTATTTGCAATATTGTAAATAAATAATAAAAATAAAAGAAAAAAATTTAAATTAAATCTTCAATTGTGTCTATTCCGCCAGCAATTTTAGGCAAAATTACTAATTCTTCATTCTCTTTAAGTTTGTAATCAATTCCGACTTTTTTATTGTTAACTATCAGCGCAAAGTATTTGTTTTCTAAATTCATTTCTTTTAAGACTTCAGCTACTGTTGAATCTTTTTTTATTCTGTAACTTTTAAGAGAGCCTTGCTCAGTTATTTGGGCCAATAATTCAGAGTTATATAATTCAGTCATAATAAAATATTAAAACCCGCTAATTTATTAATATATTTAATTAAAATATTTTTTATATTCTGAAATATTTTTTGAAACCATTATAAGCGTGTCACCTTTATTTAAATAATAATCTTCAAATATTTCTTTTTCATTAATAAAAATATAATACTTCGAAGCCTCTGCATTAATTGATTTAAGCGCTCTGTAAAGATAATCATTTGACTTAACATTAAAGCTAAACTGTACGCAAGCTCCTTCAGGAAAATTAAAATCCATAATTAAACTGTTAAAATAATTCTATTCAAAAAACTTTTTATTTACCAGCAGATTCCTTCAGTAATATTAGCTTTAGGGTTCATTTTTCTTCCGTCAATAACTATTTTTTTGCCAAAATCTAAATCACTAAATTCATCCCATTCAGTGACAATTAATACAGCATCTGATTTGTCAATAATCTCTTTTGAATCAGCGCCGTAAGAAATTTTTTCTCCTAATAATTTTTTAGCATGATTCATTGCTTTAGGGTCATAGGCAATAATTTTGGCGTTTAATTTTAAAAGCTCTTCAATTATTTTAAGGCTCGGAGCTTCCCTTAAATCATCAGTTCCTCTTTTAAAAGCCAATCCCAATAATCCTACAGTTTTTCCATTTAAATCATTAATATGTTTTTTTAACAAATTAATCATTTTCAAAGGCTGCAAATCATTTACTTTTAATACAGATTTTAAAAGAATCATAGGCTCTCCTTCAATCACTCCTTTGCTAACAATTGCTTTAACATCTTTTGGAAAGCAGCTTCCTCCAAAACCTGCTCCAGCGTTTAAAAATTTTCTATTAATTCTGTCATCCATTCCTATACCGTCCATAACTGTATAAGTGTCAATATCTAATTTTTTGCATAAATTTCCAATCTCATTAGCAAAACTAATCTTGGTTGCAAGAAATGAATTATTAGTATATTTAATCATTTCTGCAGTTCTTGGAT
>JAQVLH010000140.1 GCA_028704265.1 Candidatus Nanoarchaeia archaeon | reverse complement strand
ACCTCAAATGAATCAATCTTGCCGTCCCCGTTTAAATCATTGCCTTGAACTATTCTGCAAAATTCCGAATTTTTTGAATAATCATTTAATATCTCTTGAGAAGAAGTAATTAATGAATATATTGCTGAGTAAGTTCCTAATTTTCCAACCCCTGCAAAAACTATTATTGATTTTTTAGGATTAAAGGGGTTTTTTATTTTTTGAATTACTCCAATAGTTGAAGAAGTATATTCTTTGCCAGTTTTTTTGCTTCTAAAACCCTTACCAAAATTAGCGCTTGGAGCTTCTCCTACAAAGTCTGATTGAAATTTTACAGGAAAATGATCATTAAATTCTAAAGTGATTACGTTTACTCCTGGACCGCCTATTATTATAAAATTATCAGCAGAGTAATCTGATTTTAATTTAACATCAGTATCTAAAGTAATCGCATCAGGAGTATTAAAAGTAATATAATTTCCTAAAAAGAAAGAAAGCATTGCAGAATAATATGAATCTTTAGCCCAAGTTTTTAGCAATCCATGAGGCTCCGGACTTCCTACAACTATTTTTCCGCTAAAGCCATTTGAATTGAATTCATTAAAAAAATCTAATATTTTTGAATTACTATTATTTTCTTTTAGATTAAGACTTAATCCATAAATGCTGGCAGTTGGCGCATAAAATTTGGCATTCGCCCCTTTTATTTTTTCTTCTTTTACTACAGTTATTATGCCAGATTTGAATAATTTATTTATATGATAATAGACTTTCTGCTCATGAATTCCTAAACTTTTAGCAATTTTTAATGAATAAGAAGGCTCTTTATCCAAAAATAATAATATTTTCCAGCCAATATTTGAAACTAAAGGCATTATATTTTTATTATTATTAAATAATTTCATAACCATTATAAAATAAACTATAAGGGTTTTGTTTTTTTAAATCTTATTATGTTAATAATTATTAATATAAATCTTTAAAAATTTTAAATTTTAACAAATAACTGATGAATTTTTCTGATAATACAACAAAAAACCTTGAAGAAATAACAAAAGAGGAATGGGAGAATTCAGATAATAAGATAAATGTTGATTATGGATTAATAAAAGAAGTAGTAAAGATTAATAACGAAGAATCAGTAAAAATTTTAAATCATGATTCATTGTTTAATTCAGCGCTTTATTCAATACTTTCCCAGCAGCAATCTTATAATAATTTAAAAAAAAATGTCGCATTAATCGAATCAAGCAAATATAATGATTTATGCAATATTTTATCTAATAAGTCAAATTTTAAAGAATTTTTAAAAGACTGCGGGATTGACAGATTAAAAAGGGATAAAGTTTATGATTTTGCTTTCTGGTGGAATAATTCATTCCTACCTGAATTAATACTTCTTGATTGTAAAAAAAAAGATTATGAAATAATATTAAGCAAAAATCAAGCAATTAAAAGGCTTAATTATGCAAAAGATAAACTGCACGATTCTATTTATGAAAAATATTCAATAAACATAAATGAAGATTTTAGCTCTTTTGATAAAAAACATTTAAGGCTAGCGATTGAAGTGCTTGAAGAAAATAATCCTTTAAGCGAAAATCTTTTCAACTTCGAAATCCCTAAAAGACTTAATTACAAACATGCGGATGAATTATTATTAAACATTGAAAAAAAATATGAGTCAGAAAAATTCGATTTTGAAAAACCATTAAATTCTCTCTCTTCTTGCGAAAAAATAAGATATTATGAAGAAGAATTTAGCCATTATTATGCAAAAAATTTGAATAAGAAAGTTAATTTGGAATTATTGAAAAGGAACGAATTAAAGCAAAGAGCAAACCTGCTGCTTTTATCAATTAAAAAAGAAGAAAAAGCAAGAATTTTAGAAAATACTCCTTTGCTTAAAAAAGATGAAAAATTGGATGAGGCAGATTTAAGAAAAATAATAAGCGATGAAATTCCAGGAATGGGATACAAATGCAGCTCAATGTGGATGAATAATTTAGGCTATAAAAACGTGCTAACAATAGACAGGCATATTTTGCATTTTCTTGATGAAAAAAA
Source organism: Candidatus Nanoarchaeia archaeon (assembly GCA_028704265.1). GTDB lineage: Archaea > Nanobdellota > Nanobdellia > Tiddalikarchaeales > Tiddalikarchaeaceae > JAQTTT01. The sequence continues at coordinate 1,630 of JAQVLH010000140.1, read as the reverse complement.
AGATTGGATTATTGAAAATTATAATCCAAAGTTTTCAATAGCTAACTCTTATCTTGAAAGAAGCGGCATAGGCTCTGAAAATACTTATATTAAATTTGAATCAGCATTTAAAGCATTGCCTAAGCCAGAATTTTTATCAAATATGGATTATAGACAAATTATTTGGTATATAAAATCCCATAAAGTTCAATTAGAGCCAGTATTCTTATTTAATTAACAGTTTTTTAATTAATATATATTGCTTATTTAAAAATTTTAACACGATTTTATGCAAAAAATAAACCTAATTAACTATTATTAAAAAAATTATAATGGTTTAAGTAAATTATAATTGAAAAATAGCTTATTTCGTTGAAAATCGATAAAAATTAATAAGTTTATTATAGGAATCTTATAAATCAAGTTTTTAAACCCTTATTTGTTATAAGTCATAATATGAAGGCAGTAATATTAGCCGCAGGAGAAGGAAGCAGACTCTGGCCAATTAGCGAAAATGTGCCAAAACCTTTAGTTAAAATCTTAGGCAAATATTTTTTAGAATATCAAATTATTGAATTATCAAGAATTGGAATAAAAGACATAATAATAGTAAAAGGCAAAAATTTCAGCGAATTATTTGAAAGTTTTAAAAATGAAATGAGCGAAAAACATGGAGTAATAATTACTTACATGATTCAAGAAGAATCTTTAGGAACAGGAAATGCTTTTGGAACAGTTGCTAATATACTGGATGAGCCATTCTTAGGCTTAATGGGAGATAATCATTACCAAGCAAGCGATATTGAAAAATTAATAAATTTATTCATGAATACAGGCAAATCAGTAATAGGAGGATTTTCAGTGCTTAATCCAGAAAATTATGGAGTAATAATGACTAATGAAAAAAAACAAGTTACTGAAATAGTTGAAAAACCAAAAAACCCTTCAAGCAATTTAATTAATGCAGCAATATATATTTTTAAACCAAGCATTTTTGAATTAATTTCAAAATTAAAACCTCAAGAAAATGGAGAATTTTACATTACTGATGCAATAAATATTTTAATCAAAAAAGATGACCTAGTTTGCGAAAAAATAGAAACATGGTACGATTTAGGAAAACCTTACCAGATATTGCCATTAACTAAATTCTTTTTTAAAAATTATAAAAGATTCAACGAAATGAGCAAATATACTGAATACAAAAACGGAGTATTGATAGGACAAGATGTATTAATAGGGCCAAATGTTGAATTCTTTCCAAATAAAGGAATGATAATAATTGAAGAAAAAACAAAAATAATGGGAAGCACAATAATAATAGGAAATAATTATATTGGCCCAGAATGCGAAATAATAAATTCAATAATTAGAGAGACAACTGTTTTAATTGGAAAAAATGTAGTAAAAACTAGCGAGATAAAGAATTCCACTTTAGGATTAGAAACAAAAGCTCCGCATTTTAATTATATTGGAGATTCTTACATAGGAGAAAAATGCAACTTCGGAGCAGGCACTAAGATAGCTAATTTAAGAAATGATGGAAAAACAATCAAGATGTTCATTGAAAAAAAAGCCCAATTAGTAGATACTGGATTAAAAAAATTAGGAATATTCACAGGCAACAATGTTCATTTTGGAATTAATTCAA
>JAQVLH010000009.1:1087-14756 GCA_028704265.1 Candidatus Nanoarchaeia archaeon | reverse complement strand
AAAGATTTGAAAAATAGCGAAAATGATTTAAAAGAATTAATTGAAAGAGGATTAATATTATTAATTGATAGGACTGAATGGGAGTTTTCAACAACGCCTTTAGGGCTTCAGCTTATTAAAAAAGGCATCAATATGGATGAAGAATTGCTTGAAAGAACGAGCTCTTCATTAATAATATCAAGAGAATGGGAGTCAAAAAAATTCAGAAGATATAATATTAATGAACCCGTAGCTATGCCTATTTTTGCAAAATTACATCCTTATCAAGAATTTATTAATCAAACCAAGGAATTATTTGTAAGTTTAGGTTTTAAGGAAATGACAGGAAATTATGTTGAAACTAATTTTACTAATTGCGATGCATTATATATGCCGCAAGACCATCCAGCAAGAGCAGTGCATGATATATTTTTAATAAAAGAGCCAAAGAAAGCATCTCTTAAAGATTTTAAAAAATTTATAAAAAATGTAAAATTAGCTCATGAAAAAGGAATAATGGGCAGCACTGGTTGGGGAGTTAAAATGGACAAAGAGGTTAGCAGAATTCATGTGCTTAGATCTCAAACAACTAGCGCAAGCATAAGAAAATTAATGAGCAAGGATTTGGAAATTCCAGGAAAATATTTTATAATTGACAGAATGGCAAGGCCTGACGTTATTGATTGGAAGCACGGGGCAGAGTTTTTGCAAATGGAAGGAATAATACTTGGAGAAAATGTGAATTTAGCATCTTTATTATCTTTGCTTAGAATGTTTGCTGAAAAAATAGCAAAAGCTGAAAAATATATTTTAATGCCTGATTATTATCCTTATACTGAACCAAGCGCATCAGTTCATATTTATAAAAATGGTAAATGGATGGAATTAGGGGGGGCTGGAATTTTCAGAAAAGAAGTAACAGAACCAGTTGGAGTTAAAGTTCCAGTAATAGCTTGGGGTTTAGGATTTGACAGAGCATTTATGAGTAATTACGGAATCCAAGATATTAGAGAAATATTTAGCACTGATCTTTCATGGCTAAGAAATGTAGAGGTGAAAAAGTAATGCCAACATTTGAAGCAAGTTTTAAAGATTTTCAAAAATTAGTCGGAGTAAAACTTCCGAGAAATAAAGAAAAACTTTGGAAAAAATTAGTATTAGTAAAATCTGAAGTTGAAGAGCTAGACCTGAAAAATGACATTATTAAATTTGAGCCTGCAGATAGCAATAGGCCGGATATGTGGCACGTTGAAGGATTAGCAAGAGCTTTGAAGGGAGCAATGGGAATAGAATTAGGCATCCCAAAATATGAAATAATTGCTTCAAAAGATGAAATACTTGTTGATAAAAATGTTAAAAAAATAAGGCCATTTATTGCCTGTGCAGTAATTAAAGGGATTACATTTACTGATTTTTTAATCAAGCAATTAATGCAATTACAATTAAAAGTTGATGGGAGTTATGGCAGAAAAAGAGCAAAATCTTCAATAGGGATTTATAATTATGAGATGATAAAATTTCCAGTAAAATATAAAGCAGTTGGCAGAGAAGAGGTTAAATTTGTACCTCTTGGATTTTTGGAAGAAATGACTCCTCAGCAGATTTTTGAATTGCATCCAAAAGGAATTGAATTTGGCAGAATACTTGAAAAAAATAATAAAGTGCCATTATTAATTGATTCTGATAAAAAAATATTATCATTACCCCCAATAATAAATAGCAATGATGTTGGAAAAATAACTTCTGACACAAAAAGCGTTTTGGTTGAAGTAACAGGAACTAATAAGGAAACAGTATTAGGTTCATTAAGCATTGTAGTAAGCGCATTAGCTGACAGGGGAGGCAAGGTTTATAACTTAAAAATTAAAGAAGGTAAAAAAAAAATTATAACTCCTAATATTGAACCAAAAACAATAACTATTAGCAAAAAAAGTATAGAAAAAAGAATAGGAATGAAATGGAGTGATAATGAATTAAAAGAATTATTGCTTAGAGCAAGATTTGATATTTCAAAAATTACAACTGATGAAATAATAGTAAAAATACCTTTCTACAGATTAGATATAATGCATGAGTTTGATGTAATAGAAGATTTAGCAGTAATGTATGGTTTTGAAAACATACCTTCCCAACCTCTTAATATTTCAACTCAAGGAGGATTAACTGATTCAAGTATTTATATTAATAAAATAAGAGATTTAGTTGTAGGAATGGAATATCAAGAAGTAATGAATTATTATAGGTTTGATAAAGAAGCGTTATTTAATTCTAATTGCATTGAAATAGAAAATCCCATGAGTTCATCAATGAATATTTTAAGAAATGAATTAATGCCAGTATTGCTTAAATGGATGTCTAAAAATACTCATAATTCATATCCTCAAAAAATATTTGAAGTAGGAAAAGTATTTATAAAAAATAAAGATGAAGTTTTAGAAAATAATCATTTGTCTTTGATTTGCAGTCATTTAAGCGCTGATTTTACAGAAATAAAACAAGTAGCTCAATGGATATTAAAATCATTAGGCATAAAATATGAATTAAAAGCAAAAGATTATTATCAATATATTCCAGGAAGAAGCGCCTCAATAATTGTTAATGAAAAAGAAATTGGGCATTTTGGAGAATTGCATCCTAAAATAATTCTTGAAAATAATATGGAAAATCCTATAATTGGATTAGAAATAAAAATATAAAGTTTTTTAAAAAGAAATTTTTAATCTTTAAAAAGCAATGAATAAATATTACAATCAGCAAGCCAATACAATAACTGGAATAGTAAGCGAAAAAAGCATTGAAGAGCTTTTAAATAAGGAATCAAAAAATATTTACAATGAATTAAAAAGCCAAAAATATGAGGACTTTATCTATTTTTTTGAAAGCATCCATTCCATTGTTAAAAACACTTTTAAATATGATTATGACCTGCTTGATTATTTAAATATCAAAGTAAAAAAAACAAGCCCTCCGAAAAATTATTCTTTGGAAGGGGTTTGCAGGCATGGCTCAATATTTGCAAAAGCCTTAATAGAAAGCCTTGCTCCTGAACTGAAAATTTATAATATCCATTCAGCAATTGACGAGATTCAAAACATTTACCACTTCTGTTTAGGGATAGAATATGATAATAAATTTTTCATTTTTAATGCATTATCCTCAAGCTGCAATTTTGGATTAATAAGTAATAGTGAAGAGCTAAAAAAAATGGGCAAAATAGAAAAAATAATCAATGACGAAGGAGAATATTTAATAGAGCCCATAGTCTCATTTTATCCTAAAAAAGAGATAGCAATTTCTTATAAGCCCGTTTTTTTAAAAATCTTTGAAAGCCTAGAAAAAAAAGTGCTTTGGACTAATGCTTCTGAAGGCAAAGCAAAAATTAACATTTATAATTATTAAAATAAAATTTTTGCCTTTAGAAAAAAAATTTCTAAGGCAATTAATTTTTTTAAAAAAAATTATTTCTTTGAAACTTCATTAAACCAAGTTCCCATTATGTTTCCATGTATAAGCACTTGCAAAGGACTAATTAATATAGGAACTATTACAGTAAAACTTGTTATGCCTGCAATAAAAGACAGAACCACTGTATAAATAATGCTTATTAAAATCATTTTAAGATAAGCACTAAAATTTCCAAAAACAATACTAAACGCTTTATTTATTTCAAAAAAAGCGCTGAATTTTTGCTCTTTAGCAAAATTAGCAGTTAATGCAGGAATAATTAGCATATAAGCAATTATTACTAATGCGGCCAATATCCACAAATTTCCCATATTAATCATAACATCCATCATGTTTGAAGAATTCCCTGACATTGTAGCATTCATTATTACACCGAAAGAACTTGCAAAAATAACGCAAAAAGGAATCATTATTATTATAATAAATAAAGAATACTTTAATCCGTTTAATATGTCATTTCCAAAATTTTCAAAAACTTTAGGAATTTTTTCTTTTTTATTAATTGAATTTGAGATTATTCTTATTGATAATCCCATTAATAGCATTATTCCAATTACCGGAATAAAAATTGCCATTGCTGCAAATACGCAAAAAATTAAAGTTTCCTTATAATCTTTTGATATATATTTATATGCTGAATCAAGAGTTAGCATAACTAATTATAAATACTAAGATAATATTTAATCTTTATGGCAAATTATAGTAAAGGAGCAGCTTATGAAAGAGAATTGATGGAGATATTAGGTCTAAAAGGCTTTGCTGTTGCAAGGATTGCAGGAAGCGGGAAGGCAAAAGTGGAAGAGCCAGATTTAATAGCAGGCAATGGCAAATTAATATTAGCAATTGAGTGCAAATATTCAGGCACTAAATATAAAACCGTTTGCATGGAACAAGCCAATGATTTGGTAAAATTTTCAAAAGGTTTTGGAGCAAAAGCAATACTTGCATTTAGATTTGCGCATTGCCCTTGGAAATTTATGGAGCTGCAAGAAGTAGTAATAAAAAATGTAAGCGTAAAAAAAACTGATGAGTTAATGGAAATAAAAAAATTAATAGAGTAGATATTATGACAAATTTAAAGCAAAAAATATTATTATTAAAAAATTCAAAAGTAAAAGAAATCGTTGATAAAAGACTTAAAGAATTTGAATTAAAGCAAAAACAAAATAATGATGAATGGTATAGCGAAATGTGCTTTTGCATACTCACAGCAAATAGCAGGGCACAAACAGCGATTAATATACAAAATGAATTAGGCCCAAAAGGTTTTTTAGAAAAAAATCAAAAAGAATTAGAGGAAACGATTTCAAGAAACAAGCACAGATTTTCAGGCATGAAATCCAGATATTTAATAGAATCAAGAAAACAAAAAGAAATAAAATCAATCTTAACAAATCTTACAATCAAAAGCCAGGAATTTTTAAGAAATTATTTGGCAGAAAATATATTAGGAATAGGATTAAAAGAAGCGAGCCATTTTTTAAGAAATGTAGGATTTTTTGAATTAGCAATACTTGATCGCCACATTTTAGCATTATTACAAGAGTATAAATATATTTCAGAAATACCTAAATCTTTAACAAAAAAAGAATATTTCAGGATTGAAAAAATATTTCAAAACTTGGCAAAAGAATTAAACATGGCTTCTGCAGAGCTGGATTTATACATGTGGTATATGAGAACAGGAGAAGTGCTAAAATGATAAATTATTATGATTCCATAGATTTGGCAATAATCGGCAAAAGTTTTGTAAAAAAGGATTTATTTTTTAATCTTGTTAAAAAAAATAAAATAAATCTAAAAAATTATCATATAATAGGAATTGATGATAAATTAGGAATATTAAAAATAACGAAACTGCTTCAAGAGCAAGGATTTAAATCAACAGGTTTTTGGATAAATCGGGAAAATTTTCCACGATATAAAAATGAATATTATGATTATGAAATATTTTCATTAAAAGAAGTTATAAAATTTATTAAAAATAATAAAATAAAAAAGCCATTAATACTTGCAGATTTTGATAATACCTTAGCAAAAGCTAATTATGAAGTTGTAACAAGAAACACAAAAGAATCAATTTTTTGGGAAAAAATGCCAATTAATTTTTTAACAACTATTTTAGTGGCAATATTAGCTCCATTTACTTATTTTACAATATTAATTGATTTAATTAAACATTCAAATATTCCTTACAGGGAATCTAAAGAATTTAAGAATTATCTAATAAAAAATAATATTTTAACATGGGTTATAAGCTACAGGAATAAGTATTTGCAGAAAAAATATTTTTAACGCTTTTTTTTATTTGATTCATTGTAATAAATAACATAAGAATAAACCGTTGTTCCAATAATTATTAGCAATATTCCAAGTATAAATAAAATCATAGATAAAATTTCAGGCAAAAAATTGCAGATAATAAGAATTATTCCAAATACCATAAAAAAATATCCTCCAATTTTATGGGTTTTTTTCCAAACTTTATCGCTTGACAAAGTCCAAGGATTTTTAATTCCCATAAACCAGTTAGGTTTAATTTCTTTTAAATATAATCCTATAACAAACATAAGCACTCCTAAAGAAACAGTTGAAAGCAAAGTAATATTAACATAATATCCTGAATTATATCTGCCAATACCTATAAATAATATAAAAAAGATAGTTAATATTAAAGATTTAAAAAAATGATAAAATTCAGAAAAACCTTCATAATTTTTTTTCTTAGGGTCAATATAAGGTAATGCTAAAAATAATGCATAAATTGATGACATCATTACTGGAAAAATCCAAACCATAAACGCTTTATTGCTATAACCATCAACGTTTCCTTCAAAATCCCAATGGCTAGCAATTATATCAGGCCATTGCGAATAAAAATAAATGCTAAAACAAATAGTTAAAAAAATAATAGATAAACAAAAAATTTCTGACTTAATGCTTGGTTTAACAGGATTCATTAATTAAAAATATAATAATTGCCTGCTTAAATATTTATTTATAGAATTCTTTAATTATTTCTTCAACAGGAATTTCTTTAATAGTGACAGTGTCAATGTCAATTTTTTCTAAAAACTTTGCAACCTTATTTTTTTTCATTCTTTTTTCTTTAATTTCTCCTTTGTCTTCCCATTTAATTATTACCTCATCAGGCTTAATTTTTGAAAAGTCGCCATCATAAACAAGTTTTCCATGATTAATAATAATTAATCTTTTGCATAAGTTTTCAATCTCAGACAAATCATGGCTGGTAAGAATAATAGTAGTCTTCTCATCCCCATTGATTTTTTTAAGCAATTGAATAAAATTGAATTTGGCAATAATATCCATCCCAATAGTAGGCTCATCAAGAAACAAGATATCCGGCTTATACACTAAGCAGCTTACAAGCTCAGCTTTCATTTGCTGGCCTAAAGAAAGCTTCCTGAAAGGCTGATTAATAAAATCGCTAATATCAATCAGTTTTCCTAATTCTTTAATTCTGTCTTTAAGCTTAATGCCAGAAACATTGTAAAAAGAGCCAATTAATTCTAAATTATCCATAACACTGATTTCAGGCCACATGCTTTTTCTTTGCCCAAAAACTACTCCAACTTTTTTCAAATAATTCTTTCTTTGCTTATATGGCACAAAACCGTTGCTGATAATTTCTCCAAAATCAGGATGCAAAATGCCAGTAAGCATTTTAATAGTAGTGGTCTTTCCAGCCCCATTAGGTCCAATAAATCCTACAATCTCTCCTTTATCAATAGAAAATGAAATGTTGTCAACTGCGCTGATGTTTTTGAACTCAGGGCTAAATAAATCTTTTAAAATTCCTTTTTTTTCCTTAACTCTATAATGTTTAACTAATCCTGTTACTTTTATTATTTCACTCATATTAATATCCAGCGCTCCTATATTTTTTCAATCCTAAATTGTAAACTATTATGAAAGCAATTATTAATATTGCTATAAAACCAAAATAAACAAACGCGAAACTATTATCTTTAAGTATCATTACAGGACCAAAACTTATCATTAAGCCTGGAAAAATAAATAATCCTAAAAATTTCATAAAATCATTAAAAATGCTAGGAGGATAGTTGCTGAAATTTGCTGTAATATCAAATGATTCAATGTCGTTATTCATTTCAATAAAAAAAGGAATGCAATTAACCAGGCAGGTTGATAGATTAAATATCACAGCAGAGCATATTCCGAAAAATAAAACAAAAGGCAATAAAGATATATCATTTAAAATAAACAAAAGAATAATTAATGGAGGAAATTCTCCAATAACTTTAAAATCAATCCTGCTAAAAAGCATGTGAGCAAATGAATTAATAGGTCTTATAAGTAAAGAATCAAAAGTTCCTGAAATAATATTTTCCTGCATGTCAAAAACTCCTTTAAAGAAACCAATGCCTAAAATGTAGCCTAATTGCATAATACTTAATCCTAAAGTAATATCTTTAAACGAATAATCACCAAAACCATTATTAGTGTATGCCAAGTAAAGCACTGAACCATAAAATGCAGAATTAACAACCAATAATGAAATCATGTCAAACAAGAAATTAAGCCTGAATTCAGCCATTCCTTTTACATTGGTTTTAAAATACTGAATAAAATAATTATCCATTAGTCTCAATCCTCCTGGTTACAATCTTATGAAGTGCTAAATTAATAAAAATAAAAATTGCCGTATAAATTAAAAAAAGAGGTAAGTATGAATAAGTGCTATTAATGATAAAATCTAAAGGGGCTCCAAAATAAAAATACTGAGGCAAATATTTTATGAACTCAGGAAAATATTTTACTGAAACCAATCCTCCTCCTAAAAAAAAGCTAAGCATGCCATAAACGCTTGAAACCCTTCTTATTTTTTCAAAAATCATAGACAAATAGCAAAAAATTGAAACATTAAGATTAATAAATAAAACTGCCAAAGGAACTGCAATAAATGCTCTGATAAAATAATCAATGCCAATATTTATATTATAAAAAAGGGCGAAAATAGAAAAAGTTATAATCATTGTCACTGCCAATTTCCAAATCTTAACTGCTATATCTTTCACTAAAATATAAAAAATAAAATTATAAGGTTTAACTAAATGAATATTAATGTTGCCGCTAATAACTTCATTTTCAACCTTATAAACCGGGCTGTTTCTTTGAAAATTATTGATAACATTTGAAAAAAAATAATAAACCATAATTTCATTTGCTGAAGAAAATGCAGGATTGACACCATTAAGATAAACTCCTAAAAATAATCCTAAAAACATCTGAAAAATAACAGGAACCATCGAAATCAGCATTTCTTTAATATAAAACACTCTGCTCTCAAAGGTTTTTTTCATTACAAAAAAGTATGACATAGTTTAGTTATTTTCTTGTTAATATATAATTTTTTGTTTTTATAATAATAATTTTTCATTTTCATTTATATTTAAATCAATGCCTTTTATTTCAGGATGCTCTGTTATTATTTTTTTATAATCAATGCTTTTTTCAATTATTTCCTTTCCTTTTTTAGAATTAATTTCAAAATTGTCCGAATATTTATCATAAATAATTAATTTATTATTTGAATAATAAATAGTGTAAATGTTGTCTTTAGCAATTTCTTTCAATTCAAACGCGTTGCTTTTAGTGTGGGCTTTTTTTGGCAATAAATAATAAATCTCATTTGTGTTATTAATATTAAAATAATTTTCAGTGTATTTACTTATAAAAAAAACTGAATTCTTTGCTTTAAATCCTATATTATGCGAATTTTCTCTTATATCTACAACTAAATTTGTGCCATCCAAAGCAACATCTGAGCAATCATTATTTTTTATAAAAATTTCAGAATTTTTTGCAAGGTATGCAAAAAAAGGCCCGTTATTTTTTTCTAATTTAATTTTTTTATTATTTAAGCAGTATCCTAAATATTTAAAATCATTTTTTTCAAACTCAAAACAGGATTCCAATGAATTATTTATTATGCAAGATAATATAAGTCCTGATTCAAGCTTGTCAATATTATTATCCAGAAGGTAATTAAACATGAGTATAATATTGCTTTTTGAATAATGAATACTCTTCAAATAATGATTAATCTTGGAATAATTCATTGATGCAAATTCATAAGAATAAATTTTGCTGCATTTTTTTGACAAGAAATCAACTAAAACTTTTTCGGATTTTAAATTTTCAAGCCTCATAATTAATATAATTCAATAAAAAACTTAATTCAAAAAACTTATTCTTTTATTAAAATTAATAAAAATTTTATTTTTTGCCAAAAATCATAACTTTAAGCCAATTCCAATGCAATACTATGTGGCTTAAAACTAATCCTGAAAGAATCATACCTGAGTAGTCATGAATAATGCTTGCAAGCACTCCAGGAAAAAAGAACCATTTCATTATGCTTGTAATGAATAATATCATGCTTAAAATAATCATTAATAAATCAGTAATTAAGTTAATCAAATTAATTTTTTTAATAAATAATTTTAAAATAAAAGGAAAAGCAATGCTTAATACTAAAGTCAAAATTGGCAATAGCCATTTAATATTTAAAACTGAATCAATAATTGAAATATCTTGGGATAATTCGCCATTTTGCGCCAATGTCTGCAAATCCTGGCTTAAATCACATAAATTATCATTATTGGAATCTTCATATAATCCGCAAACTCCAGGATAAGAATCATTTACTAATCCTCTTGGACAATCAACGCTAAATGAAATATTAATTAAAAATAAAGCAATCAAGAAAAATAATAATTTTTTCATATAATTATAATATAGTGATATTTTTTAAGTATATTTATAAAAAATCTTTAATTAATCTTAATTAAACATGACTTTAAAGAATTCTGAAATTAAAGAAATATGCTCAAATTATAATATTGGTGATATAATTAAATTCAAAAAATTTGGGCAAGGAGTTGTCAATAATAATTGGTTAATTATAACCAATAAAGGAAAATTTGTTCTTCGCGCAGTTAATGAAGAAAAATCCATTAATAATATTAAATCCGAATTCAAATATCTTAATTATTTGCTAAAAAAAGGATTTAATTATAAAATTCCATATCAATTAATTTCAAAAACTAATTTATTATACCAAATTAAAGGCAATCAATTATTTTGGATTTATCAGTTTATTGAAGGAACAATAGTTAAGAATTCTTTTTCTGAAAAGCAATTAAAAGAAATTGCCATAATGCTTTCAAATCTTCATTTAATCATTGAAAAATCTGATTTAAAAAATATTATGAACAATAAAAATTTCAACATTAAGGGGGTTATAAATGAATCCTTGGAGCAAATAAATGAATCTCTAAAAGAAAAAAATGAATTCTCAAAATATTATTACCTAAATGCAAAAAAATTAATGGATATTGTCAAGAACTTAAAATATCCTAAATTAGAAACTTACCCAATACACAGGGATATAAATCCTGAAAATGTCGTTTTTAAAAAAAATAAATTAATAGGAGTTATTGATTTTGACAATGTAAGTTTTTTCAATGAGCCTTTAGCTAAGGATATTGCCACTTTATTTTCATTTTATTGTTTTAATAAAAATGATAAAAATAAATTGGATTTGAATTTGGCAAAGATTTTCATTAAAGAATATTCAAAAATCAGAAAATTAACGCAAACTGAAATAAAAGCAATACCCGCATTGGCTATTATGGGCTGCTTAGAGGATTTTAATTATGAATATTGGCTGTTTAAAAATGAGCCAAGCAAAACAAATTTTGAAAAATTAAAATTAAGGTTTGAAACTGCATTATGGTTTTATGCAAATAATGAAACAATTGTGCAAGAATTGATTAAATGCATATAATTAGTTTTTTTTAAAAAATTAATAAAATGGTTCCGAGCCGGAATTTTTCTTATTATTCAAATTTCTACCCTTTAGTGAATGATAATCTTAAGCAAAAGATGATTAATAAATCTAACCTTATTTATTAGAATAAAAAATTAAATTTATAATTTAATATATTTTTAATTAATTTAATTTTTGTTTTAAAATTCTATCTTATTATTTAATAAATCCATTAAAAATTTTTTGTTATATCTCATATTTTCTTCATTAAATATTTTAGAATCAATATTTTTACCTAAATATTCACTACAGTAAATTTTTAATGTATTAAGAGTGGATAATATTATATATAATCTTAATTTAACTTTTTCTTTAGCATTCAATTTCATGGCTTTAATTAATACATTTTTATATTTTTCATTAGTATATTTAAAAACTATTTCAAACATTCTAACTGGGTCTCCCGAAATGCAGAAATCAAAATCAATTAATGATTTGAATTTCTTGTTTTCAACTATTATATTTCCAAAATTTAGGTCGCAATAAACAAATCTTGGCTCAACATTCAAAAAAAGCTCTATATTGTTATAAAATAAATTGCCTATTTTTTTGGTAGTTTCAATATCAATATATTTTTTTGAAATTATCAAAGAAAAACATGATGTTAAACCACGAAAAACCTCTTCCATTGCACTATTGGCCCATCCTTGTAAGTTTTCATTTATGTGACCAAATCCTTTGGGAACTTTTTTAGTAGACATCATTCTTGAAGACTGGAATGCCTCACTAAGTATTAGATGTATATCGTTTTCAGACAATATTTCCTCTTTTGGCAAAGTTTTTTCATTCATTTTATTTAATATTGATTGTAAAGAATTTCCTTCTATTTTGTCTAAAATCAGAATTTTTTTATCTTCACTAAGTTTAATTATCTTGTTATAAATTTCATTTTCTACAAATCTCATTGCATTTGCTGTTTTTTCAAAAGTCTCGTTCTTGTTTTCTGGCATTAGTCTTAAGATAAAATCTCCATTTTCAGTTTTCACTTCATAAATATCATTTGCACGACCTTCAGTTAAGGCAGTAATACTTATAATTTTTTCAATGTTAAGTATTTTTTTTACAATATCTTCAAGGCTCTTTTTTTCAATTTTTTCATCTTTTGGCATATATTACTGTATTAGTTGTTATTATTTATTATTATTGTTATTTTTTATTATTTTAATAAAATTTAATAAATATAAAGTTTTGAGATAAAATTTTTCCTGATAATTTAAAATTTTATATTATTATTTAATAATTTTATCAAAAGTTCTTTGTCATATTTCATATTTTTTTCATTAAATCTTTTTGAATCAATACCTTTACCTAAAAATTCATCACAGTAAATTTTTAATGTATTAAGTATTTCTAAAATCATATATAATCTAAATTTAATTTTTTCTTTATCATTCAAGCTCATAGCTTTTATTATTATATTTATGTATTTAGTATTATATCCAATTTCAAATAATGATTGAAACATTCTCACAGGGTCTCCTGAGTAGCAGGATTCAAAATCAATAACAGATTTGAATTTCTTATTTTCAATTATTATATTTCCGAAGTGTAGGTCGCAATAAACAAATCTTGGCTCAACATTCAAAAAAAGCTCTATATTGTTATAAAATAAATTGCCTATTTTTTTTGTAATTTCAATATCAATATATTTTTTTGAAACAACCGAATGCAAACATTCTGATAAACTAAAAAAAACCTCTTCCATTGCACTATTGGCCCATCCTTGTAAGTTTTCATTCAAATAACCAAATCCTTTGACAACTTTTTTATTAGACATCATAATTGAAGATTGGAATGCTTTTTTAAGTATTGAAAATATTTCATCATTAGTCAAATTATCTAATTGAGATTGCAAAGAATTTCCTTCTATTTTATCTGTAATCATAATTTTTTTATCTTCACTAAGTTTAATTATCTTGTTAGGAATTTCATTTTCTACAAATCTCATTGCATTTACTGTTTTTTCAAAAGTCTCTTTATTATTTTTTGGTTTTATCCTTAATATAAAATCTCCTTTTTCTGTTTTTACTTCATACACATCATTTGAATATCCTTCATTTAAAATCTTTATATTTTTAATTTCTGTAACTTTCAAAATTTCTTTTACAATCTTTTCAAGAAGTTTTCTTTGCTTAGTTTCATCTTCTGCCATATATTAGTTTATTATTGAGTAATATTTATTATTATTGTTATTTATTAGTTCAGGAATTTTAATAAAAAAGTAGGTTCCGAGCCGGAATTTGAATCCGGATCAGCAGGGCCACAACCTGCTATCCTAACCAAGTTGGACTACTCGGAACAATGTTATATTATATAATGGGAGATTTTGGTTTTAAAAAGTTAATCATT
>JAQVLH010000009.1:0-1077 GCA_028704265.1 Candidatus Nanoarchaeia archaeon | reverse complement strand
CATTATATTTGTTTATCTAATAATGTAAAAATAGTTAAATATTAAGCTTACAATGCTTAAACTTTCAAATAAGTAAATAATTATTTGCTAATAATAATTTATTTTAAAAGTTTCATTCTTCAAAAGATTATTAAATTATTGTTTTATATTTAAATAATATGAAAAAATTAATCTTTACTTTAAGCTTATTAATTTTACTTGCAGGGTGCACTAATTCTTCTCAAATAGAAACTAATAATAGTTCTGAATCTGGAAATATTGAATCAGTAGGAACTAATAGTAACTCAGTAACTCAATTAACAGAAAGAGATAGGTATATAGAAGCCAATATTGAATTAACTTGTTTATCTTCAGGGCCGAATGCAATTGTTTATAGTGAAGAAAATGAAATAGTTTTTGATACAATTGCAGCAAAGTACGGGTTCACAATGAGCGAAATAGATTCTTTATATTCAAAATATGAAAATGATGCAACAGCGCAGTTAGAAATTGTTAATGGAATGATGGAATTATGCCCTGAAATAATATAATTTTTTATTAAATATTTAAATTACCTCTTATTTATTATTAATAAAATGGAATTAAATAAATCAGATATACTAGTTATCTTAAAAGAATATGGAATTACTGAATGTTTATCTTATAATTTAATAGATTATTCTAATAGTTTTATTTATCATATTAAAACTAAAAATGGCGAATTTATTTTAAAATCCCAAAAAGACAGCCAGAATACTGTTGAAGAAATTAAATGGCAAAAAAAGGTAACTGATTACTTGTTTAAAAAAGGAATTAATTGCCAAACAATTATTGAAACAAAAAAAGGGGAAGTAGTTATTAATTATAATAAAAAGGAATATCATTTGCTGACTTATATTGAAGGCAAGGTTTTGCATGATGATTATGATAAAAAAACTTACAAAGACATTACAAAAAACATTGCATTAATGCAAAAAGAGTCGCTTAACTTCAATAAGGGTGAAGGAATATATACCTATTTGAATGTTGAAAAATTCATAAAAGACGGGCCAAAAGATTATTATTCAAAAGATAACATTGAAGATTATAATGAACTTT
>JAQVLH010000139.1 GCA_028704265.1 Candidatus Nanoarchaeia archaeon | reverse complement strand
ATGATTATACTAAAAAAATGGCTAATTTAATAGATAAAGAAAAGCTTGCGGATTTTTGCACTTTAAATGTGGATATTTTAAAATATTATTCAAAATCAAAAAGCGAAAATGAAGTAATGGATGATTTTTCAGAGTTTTCTTGCAAAATTCTTGGAATCCATATTAGCAATAAAAAAGCTGTTAATACTATTATTTCATCAAAAGTTTCCAGCGCTTCTAACAGTTCAGAAGAATTTAATTTATCAAAAATTCCTGAAGAATTAGGCAATTTGAAATAATAACTCATTTAATCTTTTTAATGTATTTTTCATTTTATGCTCTAAATCCGGAAGTGATGAAAATTCTTGAAAATAATTTTTTTCTTTAGGAAAATATTCAGAGGTTTTTCCAACAGTAAATGAATCTAAAGTTTTAACATTTTTTTTATTTAAATAATAACTAATTGAATCTAAATGTGATTGGCCGATTAATACACCTATTCTTGAAGAATTATCATTTAGTTCTAAAACTTTTATTGTTTGATAGGTTGAAGAACATAAAAATAAATCCCTTTCTAGGCTTGCAGGAATTTTTTCATTTATTCCTATAAACACTGGTTTTTTAGGAAACACCTTTAAAAAACTGTATAAAGTATAAAGCGATGCCCTATTTGTTGAATTCAAAATTTTTTTAGATTCAAGAGTAAATTTATCAACGCTTCCTTCAAAATTATTTATTAAATTATGAAACTGCCTATTTTTTGGACCTTCACAAATTAAATAATCTAATTGACCTATTTCATTTAAGATATCTTTTTTTGCGCTTTTCTTTTTTAAATTACTATCAACAACATTATGAAACCAGGGGATAATATAAACAGGATTTATTAAATTAGGAGTATAAGATTTAAGATTTTTTTGAATAAAAAAGCTTGAAAATAAATATGCTAAATTATCATACTCTTTTATTTGCTCTTTTAGCAAGTAATTCATAATTATTACCTATTTAGCCATCATATTTAAATTTTTATTAAAGGCATATTATTAAATACTCCTTATGTTTTAATTAAATATATGCCACATCAGTGTGTTAAATGCGGAAAAGTGTATGATGATGCCAGCAAAGAGTTATTAACTGGATGCAGTAATTGCAATTCTAAATTCTTTTTCTTTATAAAAAAAGAAAATCTTAAAAATAATTTTGCTGAAAAATTAAGCAAAGAAGATGCTGACAAAATGGAGCAGGATATTAGAAGCCTTATTCCTGATTTAAAAAGCACTGAGCCAGTTATTCTTGATTTGGAAACTATTAGAATTGTTGGCCCTGGCAAATATGAGATTGATATTGGCAGATTAATGAGAGGCAAGCCAGTTATTATTCAGGCTGGAGAAGGCAAATATTATATTGATTTATCCACTGCTATGAAGAAATAAAACATTTTTAAAACTCTAATTCTCTAAATATTGTTAAACAGCCCTGTAGTCTAGTGGTCAAGGACTTCTGGCTCTGAACCAGATAACCCAGGTTCGAATCCTGGCAGGGCTAAGAGATTTTAATATTAAAAGAAAGTTTTAAAAAGAGAATTAGTTATTATCAAAATTATGAGTATTGAAAAAATTTTAAGCCTTAGAATACAATGGTATAATACAAAAAGCAAATATGAATCAAATAGTGTTACAAAAGAAGAACTTATTAAAATAGGGAAAAAAATTTCTAAAGAATATCTTGGATTAAATGGATATAAAAAAAAATATGATGATGCTTTAGATATTATTCAATATCTTATTGAAAATAAATAAATTAATTTTGAATAATATTTTTGGGATAAATTTCCCTTATTTTGCCTGGAATAACTGCTGCATCTTGGCAGCCTTCAGGTATTATTCTTTTGCCGTCAAGCAGCATCCATTCCAGATTTTCATTGAATGCTAAAAGATTAAAATGTTCATACATTCCGGAATTTAACAATAATTGGATCCAATAAATTTTCCTGGAATCATGGTTTATTTTTTCCTCAATTAGTTCTCCTAATTTTTTTGTAGAATCAAAACATAAACCTGAACCATAAACATATTCAGAATCATCTTTTCTTTGAGCAAGATAATTTTCATTTTCTGAAATAATATTATTATATTTAGAGATTAATTGGTTATCTTTTGTTTTTTTTAATTTGTTTTTAAAAGAATTAATAATAAAAATGCATGAATCATAATCAAAAGACATATTTATAATAATGTCATTGTTTAATTCGCTGATTTTTTTGCCAATCCCGTAGTCAGAATTAAAATATTTTCCAGAATCAAAATACATGGTAAATTTTGGCATAATGAAAGGGTTTTCAAATTTGAAATCGCTGTTTTCTTTGCTAAAAATAGATTTCACAATAGGAAGCTCGCGTTTTTGAAAATTAGAATACATGTATACCTGTTTTTTTTTAAAAACTCTTGAGGTTTTATAGGCAGTAATTTTGCATATTTCATTAAAATCCATATTTAATCATTAAAAAAAATTGTTTTTATAAAACTTATTAAATCCTAAAGTGTATTATATGTTTAATGATTCCTGAAATTTGTCAAAAATGTAATAATAAAATGTTCGGTTCAATTGATTGCTGCACTTCCCCTTTCCAAAATTATCCCGGATTCTTGATAACTTTAAGTGATGTTAATAGGATAATTAAAAATACTGAATTTAAAATTGAGGATTTTGCTAAGATTATAAAAGTTGAAGGAGAGGATTTGAAAGATGATAATGATAATTATTTTAAAGATTTAGGATTTAATAATAATTTTTTATATTTAACTGGCCAGGAAAAGTGTCCTTTCAGAAGGCAAAAAGGCTGCATTATTTATGAACATCGTCCAATGATGTGCAGATTATTTCCTTTCTGGTTTAAAAAAAATAAAAATGGCGAATTTGAAATCATTGTTGAATGGGGCTCTGATGCCAAAAGCGAGAATTGCTTGATTTGCAAGAAATATTATAAATCTGAAGATGTTGAATTTTTGCTTTCTCTTATTAAAGAAACAAAAGAGTCAATGATGAAAAATATTATCCAATTTAATGAGGAGATAAAATTGCATAAAAAAATAAAATATGAATTGGAAAAAAAAGGGATGAATAAAGTTATTAGGGAAAATTTTTAAGAGTGATGATTTAAATGAAGCTATTACTTATTGGCGATTTTCATGGCAAAATTCCAAAAATAAAAAAAGAGCATGAGAATTTTGACGCGATTCTTTGCACCGGCGATTTGCCTAAAAGCGATGAGCTAAGAAAATGGCTATTTAAATTATGGGAAAAAAGGCATGAAGGAAAAAAACTGCATGAGTTAATGGACAAAGAAAAATACTGCAAAATTTACAATGATGCATTAAAAAGCCAAATCCCAATTCTTGAATGGCTTAATAATTGGAATAAGCCGGTTTTTTTTGTTTATGGCAATCATGACTATGATTTTAATTCGATTAAAGACATTAAGTATTTGAAAAATATAACATCTTTGAATGAATTAATCAAGAATTACAAGAATATTAAATTGCTTGTTAATAAAATAGAAATATTCAAAGAAATTAATATTATTGGATTCAGCGATTCTTTCAGCAGGCACCATAAGACAGAAAAATTCAAAAAAATGTGGAACAAAAGATTGGAAAAATTGTTCAATAAAATGAATAAAAAAAATTTTAATATTTTTTTAACACATGACACGCCCCAAGGAGTGCTTGATAAGATAAAAGATAAAAATAGCCCTGTTTACG
>JAQVLH010000138.1 GCA_028704265.1 Candidatus Nanoarchaeia archaeon | reverse complement strand
TTAAAAACAAAAACTGCTGAATTTAAGAATGAAATGGAAAAATTATCAGACATAAGCAATAATATTAATATTGGTATAAATAAAGTTTATTCTGATGCTAAAACTAAGCTTTCTGAAATAAAAGAAGTCTATTTAGAGACTATTAAATTAAAGGAATTTTTGATAAAGGATTCGACTGAAGAAAAAAAGAAAGAGGCAATAAAAAAAATAAAAGATTTGGCAGGAAAAGTAAATGAATTCAGCAAATTCGTGTTTGAAAAATATGATGAAAAAGAAAATGATTGTAAACAGGATAAATGCATTTTTTCAAATGAAATAAGAAAAACGAGATATTTTTTTATGCTTAGCCAAATGCTTGATAAATTAAAAGATAAAGAGTTAATAATGATACCAAGCAATATAAAGAAGAAAAATGATAATATAAAAAAATTAATTAAAATTTATGACAATATAAAAAAAGATTTTGTCATTGAAGAAAAAATAATAAAAGAAGATGAAACAGAATTAAAAGAGGATGATGTTTCTAAAGAATCCTTAAAAAATGCAGCTAAAGCAGTGGATAAGATTGTTAATTTCATGGAAAAGATGAAAAAATTCTTCAAAGAAATGAACAATATGAGAACTGATGAAACAATAATTACAATAACAAAAAATTAGTATTCAAAAAAGAATATATGATAATTCTCTCTTAAACTCTCTGCAACTTCTTCAAAAGAAAGCCTTCCTAATTTCAAATTCTCACATAAATCCATTCTATACTCAGTAGAATCTTTGCCATTTACTTTTCCTAATAAAGCATGCTGAAAACCAACAGTGCTATCAATCCTTTCAGTAGAACCAAAGCTAGATAAGAATGAATCAAACTTTATATGAATTTGAGCATAATGTTTAGGATCCTTTTTTACAGCCTCATAATTTTTATATTTTGCATTAGCATAATCAACAAGAAGCTCCTTATTGCAGCCTGCTTCACGATTAAATGCAAAAGCAACACTTCCAGAAATAGGATTATTAGCTTTAACTCTTTGATAAAAAATATCAACAACTTTTTTCTCCAAATCCTCAGGAGTTACACTGCATCTCTTAGCATATTTATTAATATCAATAAAACCATATTTTTCTTGCTTCAATTTATGTTTTACTATTTGCTCATTAGAATATGAAAGATATTTATTAAAATGATATACCTGCAAAAGAGCCAATTCATCATTATTTAACTCTAAAACATCACATAATTCTTCTTTGCTCACAGAATGCAAAGCTCCAACCCCATCTAAATGTTTAAAATGATAATCACGAATAACATATCTCTTATCATAAACAGACATATTCTTTTCTTTTAAATCAGCAATTATTTTTTCTTCTTTTTCGCACTCTTTTATAAAATTAGGATTATAAGCCATTAACTCTTCTAGTAAGCTACCCATAATTAATTACTGAGGCAATGCTTTTTAAAAAACTTTTGCCCCAAAATAATTATTTACCATATTGTAAATAAATCCTCTTCCAGATAATAATCTTTTCTTCCCTTTTTTTTTCAGTGTAAGAGAACTAATTATTTAAAGATAGTTTAAAAAGCTTACTTTTAAAAGTTTAAAAACAATCTTTAAAAATTACAAACACGTAATTATTTAACATGGCTGATGCAAGCACCGAAGTAACAACTTTTTTTAAACCAACTGAATTTAATGCAAAAAATAATGATTTTTTAACAAGTATAAAAAACCAAACTACTGAAATAAAAGACATGGAAGATTTTTTAAATAAACTTAATGAAAGCATTGCAGGCATTAAAGAATCTCTAAATATAAAAACGGATAGCGAATATGAAGGAATTGGCGGATTTTTTAATAAAATTGGCAAAAATTTTGATGATGTTAAAAAACAATTACAAAAAGTCCAAGAATGGACGAAAAAGCACGGAAAAAAAGTAGCAATAGGAGCAGTAGCAGTAGGCGGATTAGGCGCCCTAGCATATTTCTTACTACCATTGTTATAAATAATTGAGAATAATTATTATTTTAACTCTTAATCATTATGTTGACTTTGAAAGCGTTTAAAAAAAAAGATTAACAAATAAGTAAATTACAAAAGAACTGAAATTGTCAAGAATAGAAAATGCTGAGGATGAAAAATTATTCGCAGAAACCCTGCCAAATATCGAAATCCACTTTGTTTTATTAAAAGAAATGTTTGAAGATTTATTAAAAATAAGAAATATAAAATAAAAATTTATTTTATAATAATAAATATTTAATCTAGATTCTAACTTATAAGTATGCTTTTAAATTAGTTTCAACAAAAGGTGATATATCAGTATTATATACAAAATTTGGAGAAGTATCCCCAGGAAGTGTTGTATCTAAAAAATTATTTGACACAAAATCCCAAGAAGCATCAAAAAAATATTCAGTAAAATCTTTCTTATTTTGACTATATCTCAAATCTAAAAAATTATTTTCAACAAATCTATGAAATTCACCTATTTGAAGACAACGAGAAGCTCCAGGAAGTTTAGTGTCAACAAATTTTGCATGATCAGGAAAATAAAATTGAGCACCATCTAAATGTTCAATATGCATTGGAGCCTCATACATACCTATATTTCCAATAAAACTTGCAATTTTTTCACTATAATTGCCTTGTTCAAATACATCAAATCCTTTAGGCAATTGTGTCCAACCTGTTACATTTTTAACAATTCTAATTACGCTTTCTTCTACCTCTTTTCTTATTTTTTTATCTTTTATCTGAGGCAAAGCGTTGTATATTTGCCTTGGAGCACTGTAATATTTATCCAAAAACCTTGGAGTCATTATTCCGCTAGCAAGAATCATTGTATGAACCATATTTGCCTGCTTAGGATTTAAGCAATAAAACATCCAAGCGTTAGTATTATCTACTTTTTTATAAAATTCTTCTTCTCCTCCAGCACGATTCATTACATAACCTGAATCTTCATTAGTTTCTAAACCATATTCATTTAAAGCATTTGAAGCAATGCAGCTTTTATTTAATCTTGAACCATCATAAAATCCCATTAAATAATTATAAGCATCAAATAATTGCCTTGGAGTATATTTATCATCAACTTTTCTTCCTAAAGGAACTCCTTGAAAACTTTCATTTTTTAAATCATTCAAAAGAGATTTTAAAGAAATTTTAGTGCCAGGAATATAATAATTTTGAGCATAATTTGCGTTTGATAAAACATCGCTGGCCATGCTAATAATAGAAGTAATGCTTTTTAAAAAACTTTTGCCCCAAAATAATTATTTACCATATTGTAAATAAATCCTCTTCCAGATAATAATAACTTCTTCCTCTTATTTCGTGTAAGAAAAATAATTACCTAAAGATAATTTAAAAAGCTTACTTTTTAATAAAAATCAAACAATTTAAAAAAGTTGAAAACATTAAAAAATATATGGCTAAGAATAGACTTACACCAACTAATCCGAATGATGAATCAAGTAGTAATGAAAAAACAGCAATAGGACCTACTCAAACTCAGCAAAATATTACAACAGAGCCTGTTAATTATGAATCTGAATTTAAAACAATAAATACTCAAACTAATCAACTATCTGAATGGAAAAAAATATTAGAAGCAGAAAAAAAACAATCAGAAATGTGGAATGATTTATTAATCAAATTAAATATTAAAGGAGTAGCAGCAGGAAGCTATGGAGACGGTGCTGTTGCAAAATTTAGAGAATCTTTAGATCAAATGAAAGAATCTTTAAAAAAAGTCCAAGAAT
>JAQVLH010000008.1 GCA_028704265.1 Candidatus Nanoarchaeia archaeon | reverse complement strand
GCTTGGTATGCGGTGAAGAATTAGGTAAATTAACTGGCGGAAAAGCAAAACTTAATTCAAAACCTTTGAGCAATTATTGAATTTAATTAAAATGGTTTATTACAAAAAAACTGGATTTCCTGGAATAAAAGATATTGTTCTATGTAAAGTTAAAAAAATTCTTCCACATAGCGTTTTTGTTGAATTAATAGAATATGACAATAAAGAAGGAATGATTCATATTAGTGAATTATCTTCCAGATGGACTAGAAATATTAGTGAAATAGTTACATTAAATAGCATTATTGTTTGCAGAGTTGAAAAAATTGATGAATCAAAAGGTTACATTGATTTAAGCAAAAAAAGAGTTACTTCTGGTGAAGAAAAAGCAAAAAAAGACGAAATGCAAAATGAAATACATATTGAAAAAATTATTGAACATTCATTAAAAAAAAATAATATAACTTTAAAAGATTTTTATGAAAAACAAGGATATAAATTAATTGAAGAATACGGCTCATTATATTTATATTACCAAAATTATTTAGAAAATCCTAAAATTTTAAATGATTTAGTTTTAGGTAAAAAAGTTATAGAACACATGAAAGAATCTTTTGAATCACTTATTCAAAAAAATAGGGTAACTAAAAAAAATATAATAAAATTCTATGCAAACGGAGAAAAAGGCCTTAAAAATTTAAAAGAATTTATAGAAGAATTAACAAAAATACCTGATGAAGACAGCAAAGTTACTATAAAATATATGAATTCTCCTGAATATTTGGTGTCAATTAATAGCAGTTCATATAAAAAAGCTGACATATTTTTTGAAAAAATAACATCTTTAATGAAAACTTTAAGCAAAAAATTTAATATAAGCGTGCTACCATGATTCACTATTGTTTAAAATGCAAAGCTTACACTTTGCTTGATAATTGCAGCACTTGCAAAGGCAAAACAACTATTAAAAAACCAGCAAAATTTAGCATATTAAAAGATTACTCAAAACAAAGACTTGAATCAAAGGGTTATTTATGAATGAATGTAATATAAATTGGATAAAAAAACAGGATTTAACAGGAGCTAATGTATTGCTTGGAATTCCAGGAATAGGAAATGTTTCTAATTTATCTGTTGATTATTTAATTAAAAAATTAGGTGCAGAATTAATATGCCAAATTACTTCAGATTATTTGCCAAACATTTCATTAATTACTCCAGATTCTCTTCTGCAATTACCTTCTTATGAATTATATGCTAAAAAATTTAAATCAAAAAAAATAATATTTTTAAGAAGCAATTATGCCCCAATTAATGAATATTTTAATTATAAACTATGCAATTTTTTAAGCGCTTTTCTAAAAAAGCAAAAAGTAAGCCAGATATTAACAATTGCAGGCATAGCTTACAAGGAAATGCCTAAAACTATTAAGCTTCATTGTGCAGCAAATGATTTAAAATTTAAAAAAAAACTAGAAAAATCAGGATTAATTTTTGACGGCAATAAAAGCGTTAATTTAATAATAGGTTCAGCAGGATTATTGCTAACTTTATGCAGTAAATTCAAAATACCAGGAGCTTGCATTTTAGCCTCCACTTTTGGCCACCCGCAACATTTAGGAATTAAAGAAAGCAGGGAAGTAATAAATTTTTTAAATAATTATTATACTTTAAAGTTAGATATAACTGATCTTGATAAAGAAATTAAAAAAATAAATACTGAATTAAAGAAAATAGAATTAGACACTAAAAATAATGAAGAATCAAATCAAAGAATTAGCAGATATATAGGATAAATATAATAATAAAAATAATTAATTAAAAAAATCTTTTAACCTGTTCCGTAAATAATTGCTCCAAAGCCGTTTCCGCCAAAGTCTTGAGAATAAGAATATTCAATTCTGGCTTTTAAATTAAGTTCAGAATCAAATTCAACAGTTTTTGCACCAAATCTTAAAACGTTAATTTTAGTGAATCCTTTAGTCATCCATAGCACTCTTTTTTGCAGAGTTGTTTGCTCAATCAATGAAGAAATATCACTACTTATTGATTGCTCATTAGTTTTTGTTAAAAGATTACATAAATCTAAAAAGTTATATTGACTTCCATATTCTTCAATTTTTTTAAATTCTACATAATAATAATCATAATAATTCATTGAATCTTGTTCAATACTGAATCTTTCAATTTCTGAAGGAGTTCCAGTAGCATTAATCCAAGGAGAATTTAAATCAGTATAATCATAAAATATTAACTCTTTAGGTACTCCTATAATTAAATATTTAATATAATTATCTGCATAATAAGAATTATTAAAATAATCAACTATTCCAGTATATTCATTATATAATACTAGATTAACAGTGAAATTTTTTATTTCATTATTATCTAATGTAGTGACTGATTCGTAGCTTGTATCAAAATATAATTTAATAGGGCTTTTTGATGATTCAGAATAAGTAGAAATGTAAGACCTGTCTCCTGGAGTTTTAAGCAAAATAGTTTTAAGAGCTGTTGAATAAGTTTCATAATAAGTTCTTACTTTTATATCATTTAATATTAAAGCTTCTCCAACACCTAATCTTGGAGCAGTTAATTCCCATTCAAAAGTATTACTTCTATTTGGCTGAATAAATTCAATATAATCATATTCAATAGTTGGATTTAAATCATCAGCGTTAATTAAAATAGCTCTTATATCATTAAAATAAACCTCAGCAAGATTAATTAAATTAAGAGACAACCTAGTCATTTCACCACTAAAAAGAGTACTTCTTTTTATTTCTAAATTATCAGTAGCTAATATGCTAAGATTAAGAACTGCTGCTTCTTGCGCATCAGTTGTTGATTGCCTTTGATTACTGCTTGATTGAGTGCATCCTGAAGCTAAAATTATTAGTAAAAAAAAAATAGAATAAGCGCTTTTATTCATTGGGATTTCACCACTGTTAATGAAAAATCATAAGTTGGTTTTAAACAAATAGTATAATTTATTGTGTTTAAAAAATAAGTTGCAAGTTCTGATTCTAAAGTATTTGATACATTAATTCTAAATCCGAATTGAGAATTAGCATAAACTGTAGTGCCTGTTGCAGGGAAAGTGCAAAAATTTCTTCCTGAAGTTACATGAGTGCAATAATTATCTAATCCAATAGTAGTATTTTTTATTCTTGTAGAACCTTGCAAAGCTCTTAAGAATAAATCTTTTGAATCAATTTCGAATATACCATAAGTTAAAACTTGCTTATCAACAGAAGTATTATTAGTTAATCCTTGGAAAGTATTAGCATAAGCATAATTAATAGTTATATCTAATGAGTTAAAATCTTGCTTAGCATTTATTCCCCTTAAATTATTAATATTAATAATTAAAGGTCCAACCTCTGATGTTGAATAATCAACTGAACTATCAGAAGGTGTTTCAGGAGCAACTCTAAAATATCCCCTTTTAGTTTGAGAATAATCAAAGCAAATAATTGGCCTAAAAATATAATTTTTTGCAACAACTCCTGATGTTGATTGTATATCTACAATCCAAGTTCCAGTTGATGAAGGTTCAATTCTTGAAGGTCCGTCAATTCTAAAATTAATACCTGAAAAAGTTGGCTCAAATCTGACTTCAACATTTTCTAAAGGTTTTTCATAAAAATTACTTAAACTCATTGTTATAACTGCTGAATCCCCTTGCCTAATACTAGAAGGTTCAATATTATATGCAAAATTAATTATTCCAGTAGGATTAACTTGT
This sequence comes from Candidatus Nanoarchaeia archaeon, assembly GCA_028704265.1. GTDB lineage: Archaea > Nanobdellota > Nanobdellia > Tiddalikarchaeales > Tiddalikarchaeaceae > JAQTTT01. The sequence goes on along the minus strand of JAQVLH010000008.1, from coordinate 11,372 downwards.
TCGGTTTCAGTTTCCTGATCTCCAGTGCAACCGCTTAGAAGTATTATTACTCCTAATAAAAATATTAATTTTTTTTTCATTATTATTCCTCATTTATTATATATTTATTAAACTTTCTTATACTTTGCATATGCTTACAACACCTTTTACTCTAGTAGTGGAGTCTGATAATTGGATTTTTAATTCCGTTTCAATTTCTTCAATGCTGTCATAATCCCCAATTATAATTGATCCAGTAGTTTGTGAATATGATAAAGGATCATAAACGTTCCCGCCATATTTTATTAAGTAATCAACTTTTAATACTGGTTTTTCATTAATTTCTTGATAAAATTGATTATAATTTGTTGAACAATCAGCAACTCCTGATATTGCTTTAAGATCCATTAAAGAAGATTGCTGTTCATAAGAGTCTTTTTTTATTACAGTTACAGGAACAAAAGTTGAACCCAAAACAATTTTTGAATTAACATTAGTTGCTTGTATTAAACTTATATTAAAATAATTAGCTCTAATAGGACTATTTCCTTTAGGGTTAGAATCAATTAAATAATACATAAACCTGTCAGTTGAAAGAGTAAGCTTATCTGAATATAATATAACAAGAGTGAATTCATTTCCATCCACTTCAATTTTATTAAAATAAACTGACTCATCCTCATAGTAACTCATTAATTTCATACTTTCAGGTATAATATTAGTATATGAAGGTGTAGTATAATCATAATCTTTTAATTGATATCCAATTAAATCAGAATCTGAAAAAATATTTGATAAACCAGCTTCTTCATTTAATAAATTAATTTCATTTAATTCAAAAAAACTTTTATAATCAATAAATTTAGTAATATTATCTAACTTTTTAGAAGTATCTTCTCCGCTTAAAACTAAATTATGAGACTCTTCTGACCCTCTTAATGTTGCATTATAATTTTTTACTGAATAAGGAAGATGATTAACATAAAAAGTATCCTTATCTAAAGAGATATAATCTTTAGTATTTTCATATACTTTCTTTAAAAATGTCTCCCTAGGACTATAACCTATTTTAATATTGTAATAATAAGGCAATTCTAATAATTTATTAGTTGAAGTATAAGTTATTTTATAAATTTTATTAATATCGGATTCAGCAGTATTATCATTTTTAAAAAATACAAGCATGTCTTTTTCATAAGAATTAGTATTATTATACAAAAGAGATACGTCTTCTCCAGCCTCTTGAGCAATAATAGAAACAGGCAAATAAGAAAAATCGCTTTTTAAACTAAGAGTATTTTTATTATTATTAATTTTAGCAATTAATCCGTCTCCAAAAATAACTCTATAATTAACATAATGATTCAAAACATCATCTTTTATATAATTAACATCAGCAATAGTAGTAGATACACTAGCTCCTTTTTCAGTAAAAATTAAATTATAATAAATTGAAGATACTGAAGATGTTGGAACAGTTACTTCACCAGCATCACCTTTAAAATTAACTAAACCTCCATTTGATTCTAATAAAATATCTGAATCATTTACTAAAGCCATATCATAAATGATAATACTGCTATCATCAGCTGTTGAATTTATAACTAAGATATTTTCATGAATATATTCTCCTAAAAGATTTTTAGAGCAATTAAAAGTATTAGCTACTAAATAGTTAGGTATTACACTTATATAACTAATTTTTTCTCCTAATGAATTTAATAATGATAATCTATTTATTTTAGTGCCTGAATGAATTTCTAATGAAAAATTTCCTTTAAGTAAATCATAAAATAATATTAAATTCTTTGCTGAATTTTCACAATAATCTACAGTTAAATCTTCAGATTTTAATATAAAATCATCTTTATCAACAAGATAAGTAACAGCAGGCAATGCATTTGCTCCAAAAGTAAAACCTGTTCCTTGCGCATCTTGAACTTTTTCAGTATAATAACATTTCTCATTACAATAAACATTAGGAATAATTAATGGACAATCAGAATCTTGACTGCATTCTTGAGTCAATAAAGGCATATTACTTTTTAGTCTAACTAATTGAAGAAAATCATCATTTCCTAAATCAAAAACTGAAGAATTAATTAAATATTTGTCTTTTTCCATATTCAAAGTCTCACCAGATAATGCATAAGAATCAGCTGTATTTTCAAGATTGAAACCCATATCTCCAAAAAAGCTCACAGATTCAGATTGAACAGTAGGGGTATAGAATACTTCAGAAGGAATAATAATAATATCATCTGTTCCGCTAAAACTATACCTGTATTTGGTTTTTAACCTGAAAGAATAATATTTACTAATATCAATATTTTCAGTTGTAACCATAGGGAAATATAAGTAATTAATTTCATTCAATAAATTAATTGGATATAAAAATTTTAAAACAATGTTTGGAGAAGTTCTATTGAAACTTAAATCATTAAAATTTCTTATTATATAATCAACCATTTCATCATAAGTTATGCAAATATCATCTTTTATTTGAGCACTATTTGAATAAAATCTGCTTATAGTAGTATCATATTTATCAAAATCATCAGGCAAGCAAATCAATTTTTCACTATCTTCATAAGTTTCATAAAAATCATAAGCTGCTTTCATATCAATATAACCATAATAATCTAAAGAGTTTTTTCCGCTAAAAGCTCCAACGAAATCAGTACCATTAGGATATTGGAATACAAATATTGCAGGATTTAATGGAATTCCGCTTCTTTTATTATTAATATTATAAGTAAGTGAGAATTGAGAATTAACACCTGAAACCCTTATGGGCTCCTCTACATTACTTTCAATATTTAATGCTCCAATTGATGAAGTAATTGTTCCTTTTCTTGTTGAAATATCCTCATTTAAACTTAATACTCTTTGATATTCTTGCTCACTTATAGCATAAATAGTTTGCAAAATACTGGATTTATAATCATAACTTACTTCATAATCAATTGAATGCTCGTAAGCAACATTAGCAATTTCTTGCCTAGAAGGAGTATTAAGACTCCATAAAAATTCAACTTCTTCATTAGGATACATGATATCAAGCATTTTTGAAGCAAAAGGTTTATTTAAATCTGAAATAAATTGAGGTTCAGGCACAAATAATGAACTTCTTATATCTGAAGGCTCCCATATTCCAGTACTAAGACTACATGAAAGTTGATTAGTGCCTAATTTTATATTATATCCTTCAACAACATAAAAAGGGGATAAATTTTTTAATTTAACTTCAACATTCCTTGCTTCATCTCCTGCAAGATTATTTCTTAAAATAACACTAAAAGTAGTACTAGAATCACTATAAATACTTAACTCATTTAATAATCCTGGAGCTCCTAATACACAAATTTCTTGACCTGGAGGACATGAAGTTTCAGTATTAATACTTTCAATTTCTGACGAATTAGTTTGAGTGCATCCAGCTAATAAAATTAGCATTACTAATCCCATTATTATAGTTTTATATTGCATTGCAATTGCTCACCGTAAATTGTTCTTCTCTTATTGAATTAAAAGAGTATAATGCATCCGCCCTTATTAAATATGTGCTTAAATCAACCTCTGAAACATCAACATTTTGTAAACTAAGTGGACATAATAATAAATCATTTTGAACATTATCAGTTGCTACACATACACTGTAACCTTTACTGGCTAAATCTTCACAAGCTTCATTAAATGAAGGCATTCCTTCAAAAGAAGAATCATATTCTGGAGTAAAATGAGTAAAATATATAGGAGAAGATGCATTAGATTCAGCAATTGTAATATCTTCAGAGAAAATATTATTGCAATAAGATTTAATACTTAAAGCAGAATCTGCACCAAAATCGTTTTTATAATTAGTACATTTAAAATCAACATTAAGAGATAATAATCCGCCTTCATTATAGCCATAAATTCCTGTATATTCTCCTCCTGAACCTTGATAACTTTCCATATTAGTTATTTGCTGGCATTTTCCTAAACTTTCAGGTAAATATAATATTAATTGAGGAGTATTAACTAATCCATCCCCTTTTTGACTCCAAGCCATTTTAAGAAGCACTTGATCATTGATTTTAGTATCATCATTAACAACAACTGGCTGCTGGCCAATATCCATACTAATTAAAACTTTACCAAAACTGCTAGTACTTAAAGGATTTCCAATATTTTTTGGACTAATTAAATAAGCATCATAATCCATAAAAGATAATGGAAAAACACTAGTTGTATGATAATGCACTAATATGTTGCTTCTTATTTTACAAATCTGCTCCATTACATCAGCTTTAAGCCTAGTTTTAAATGGAACATTAACTGTTCTTGGAACACCTTTAGGTAAATTAGTAATAGACACACTATAAGTTGAACCTTTTGCTTTGGGCAAAGTAAAATTAACTTCACAAACATTACAATTACCAACATCAGCTCCTAAATTAAATAAAGTGCAATAAGGATCTCTTAAAGCTGACATTTGTAAAGATAAATCTTTTAATTCAAATTTTGCTTTATTTTGAAATGTAAGAGAAGCAACTAATATGGACTCATCGCATAATCTTCCTTGAACTTCAAAAGTTGAAGTTAATACATCATCACTTATTAATTCATAAGTTGGGCCGAGTTTTTTTTCAGTTTGTCCAGTTTTAACAATATATGTTGATTTATAATAACCCATTGGAGAAATCGAATTAAAACTGCTTATAGTAGATGCTCCTGCTGAAGCACTTGATGTTGTTGATAATACCCATAAATTAGCAAATAAAGTTGGAAACATGAAGCTTAACATGTAAGTCGCAAAACTTCCAGCAATAATTAATATTATAGAAATATTACTTCCGCTATTCCAAAAACTGCTTAAAAGCATCATTAATGGAACACATATTAATAAATGCATAAATCCTCCGTAAAGGCTTCCTCCAAAAAATGAAAAAGGACTCGAGATTAAAACCCATAAGAAAGTCATTAAGAATACAGCTAAAGCAATAGTTCTAAGTATTTGAAAAATAAAAAGGTTATATCCCATATTTACAGTTTTTCCACCTTCAGCAACTTCTTTTGAAAAAACTCCTTCTTTAGTTACATTTACTGTTGCATTTCCTTTTCCAAAAATTAAACCAAATAATTTAATTATTATCCAGCCAGTAAGAATTATTGTAAGAGAAAAAAAGAATGAATTCATTAAAGCTTCAACAGTTATAGGCAAAGGAAGAGCTACTAGTATCAAACTTATAAAAAAAATTAATAAAACTATTACATTTAAAGGCGCATCTTTAATTTTAGAGGTAGAATTAATAATAAATAAAAATATTAATATTAATAACATTATTACTATAAAAACAATAGTTGTTATACTATACCCTTCAGAATTTCTAAATGCGCATATTACAAAAGATAATACAAAATTTAATAATAAAAGAAAAAGATTAAAACCGCTTTTTATAGATATTTTATCAGGAGCTTTTGTTCCATCACTACCAACCACCCCAGCAGTAACATTAACCATTTTTCCAAAAATTTTTGTAAAATCAAAAGCCATTATTTGCTTCCTCCAATAATCACTACGGATATTGCAAGAAGAATACCTAATATTCCTGCAATACTAAAAATTGATGATGTTCCAAATTGAAAACCCATCCCTATAATAAAAGGAAATATGACAAAAATTATTGCAGTAATAAAAAATATTAAAATAATTATAGCTTTTATTGTTTCTTTTTTATTAATATCCTCTCCACCTAAAATATGTGAAAGTGCATCATTTACATTAAATTTTTTTTTATTATCATCTGCCATATCTTTTTCACTTATACAATTTTATATTATTAATAACTATTCTTCCCTCAGGGCTTGACAATTTTAAATTGTTTGCTTTTTGAGAAAAATATTTAATAGGTATTTCTATTTGATTAACTCCTAAAACTAATTTACTTGAAGGATAAATAAATACTGCATCTTTAGTCAATAAATTAATATGAATATCTCCTGCTTCAATAATTCCAGTAACATTCATATAAAGAACTAAATTACTTTCACCAAAAGCATTTTCAACAATGTCAAAAACAAAATATCTTTCAGACATCCCGCTAGGTAATGAAAAAAACTTCATTGAAATATTAGACAAATAATATTCAGCGCCTTTAGTTGATTGCAAAGTAATAATATTCTCAGCATCATTCAAAGGAACATCAGCTAAATCAATTGATAATTTCTTGGTATAATTATTTAATGAGCCTTGGAATACTTTTCTAGAATTAACATTAATTATTGCATCATATTCAGTAAATTGAGTTGGATTAAAACTTAGCTCCATTAATTCAGCAAGAGCAGCAGTAGGATTCAAATAAAAAGTCTTAGAATCATTTCCTTTTTCTTCATAATATTCATAATTATAAAGCTTAATTGAATCAAACACGCATTTTTGAGCATTAAGAAATGAATTGCCATTAAATTTACAAATAATCTCAACATCTTTGCCCAATGAACTGAAAGCGCTAAAAGGAATCTTTACAGAAATTTTAGAATTTTTTATTAACTCATTTTCATAATAAATAGTATTATTTAATCTAACTTGCACTTTAGGAGTCCCTACAATACTTCCAGTATTTAATTCTAACTCAATAAGGGAATAATCCCCATTAATTTTTATATTATTATTCCCATTATAAAACAAAGTTGCATCAAGAGAAGTGTAATCATAATTACTAAGAAGCATTTTAACAGATGAATAAGAAACCCTCATATCACTAACAGTTGTTGAATATAATAATGTTCCATCACTCTGGCCTATTTCTCCAACTTTTGCTGAAAAATAAGAATAATCAACATAAGGTTCAGATTCTTCAATAGTATCTTCAACGCCGAATAACAATTCATACCTTTGCTGAGGAGAAATCCATAATAAATACCAGACCATTAAAGCCATTACAGTCAAAATAACTGCAGGAACTGCTGTCTGGCTTTTATTCATAATCAGAAAGTAATAGTTATTATTTTATAAATCTTTTTTAAAAAAAAGCATTAAGGGAATCTTTTCAAAAGATTTTTTAACCTCTCGTTTTTTCATTTTAATAAATATGAATAATCTTCCTAGAATAATTAATGAAATGCTTGAAAGAAAAGGAATTAAGGAATTAAGGCCCCCTCAGCAATTAGCGCTTGATAAGGGATTAATGGAGGGGAAAAACATTGTTATCAGCAGTCCAACTGGCAGCGGAAAAACATTAGCAGCTGAAATAGCTATGGTTAATCATTTTGAAAAAAAGCAAAAAACTCTTTATGTTGTTCCTTTGAAAAGTTTAGCTTCTGAAAAATATAAATCATTTAAAGAGGATTATTCTAATTATGGATTAAAAGTGGGAGTAAGTATTAGTGATTATGATTCGCAGGATTATAAATTAAAAGAATATGATATTATTATTAGCACTGCTGAAAAAGTTGACAGCCTTATTAGGCATAATGCTGGATTTATTAGAGAAGTATCTTGTGTTATAATTGATGAAATTCATTTAATTGATGATTATTCAAGAGGTCCGACTTTAGAAGTTTTAATAACTATTTTAAAAAAATTATTACCTAAAGCCCAAATAATAGCTTTAAGTGCAACAATTAGCAATGATTCTGAAATAAGCAAATGGCTTAATGCAGAATTAGTAAAAAGTGATTACAGAGCAGTTAAGTTATATGAAGGAGTTTATATGGAAGGATTATTAGAATTTAATAATAATAAAACCTTAAAAATTGAATCCTCTTCTTTTCCTGAAAAAGACATAGCTATGAATACATTAAATATTAATAAGCAATTAATATTTTTTTTAGGAAGCAGAAGAAATGCGCAAAGTTTAGGAAATAGGTTATCAGCTTATGCTGTTAAATCTTTAAACTCTGAAGATAAAGGAGAATTAGATATATTAGCAGATAAGATATTATATTCTTTAGAGCAGCCAACTGAACAATGTAATTTATTATCAGAATGCGTAAGAAAAGGCGTTGCTTTTCATCATGCAGGACTTATGCAAAAGCAAAAAGATTTGGTAGAAAAAGGATTCAAAGATAGATTAATAAAAATTATTTGCGCTACACCAACTTTATGCTTACATAAAGATACTTTAATTTGGAATGGAATTAATGAAACAAAAGTATCTGATTTTGATATAAATAAAGATATTTATGCTTTAAATAAGAATAAATTATTTTCCTTAAAACCAAAAAAAATAATTAAATTAGATAATTTAAATAAAATTATTGAGATAACATCTGTTTCAGAAAATAAAATAAAAATTACTGCAAATCATAAAATGCTTATAAAAAGGAATAATTCAAGATTAATAATTCCCGCAGAGGAAATCACAAAAAATGATAAAATAGCAACTGTTGGGAGATTGAAAATTAATAAAAAAATTGATTTTTTAATTAATGATTTTGTAAAACATAATATTTTAAATAAAAAGTATTCTTTTAATTCAAATGTTGCTTATTTAGTTGGAGCAATGCTGGGAGACGGGTATTCCGGTGCCGAAACTTTAAAAAATGATATTAAATATAAAAGTTCGCCTTGCATAGTTGGAAAAGATAATGAAGTATTTTTAAAAATAAAAGAAACATGCAAATATTTGGATATTTCTTATAGAGATTCTTGCAATTCTTATAATATTCCCCAATTAGTATTAGGAAAAAATAATTGGTTTAGGGAATTTTTATTAAACTGCGGAATTGAAAAAGGAGAAAATAAATATATTAATGCAAATTTTATGAATATGAATGAAAAAAATATTTCAGAATTACTAAAAGGCTTGTTTGATACTGACGGATGCGTAAATAAAAATAAGGATATAGAATATTCAAGCATATCTTTCTTATTGATAAAATGCATCCAAAAACTTTTACTAATATTCGGAATTGTTTGCAGAATAAGAGAAAGAGACGCAAAACTTAGCAAAATAAACGGAAGAGAATGCAAATCAAAAAAATATTTTGAATTAATAATATGCCAAAATAAATGCATAATTGAATTTTATAAAAAAATAGGATTTTGCATTGAAAGAAAACAAAAATTATTGATTGATTTAGTTAATAAAATTAATTCAAATAATAATTATTATCACTGCAAAAAATGCAATTATAAAATTTATAATGATTTATTTTCAGGAAGAAGCGAAAACCATAAAAAATGGGGAGAACAAAAAGTAGAAGTAATAAAAAAATTAGGGGAAAACAATGAATTAGGCTCAAGGGAATTAAAAAAACTAATTGGTTATGAACCTAAAAAAAAAGATTTGCGATTAAATCACCATTATGAGCTTATTAAAAAAAGAAAAATAGGAAAATTAAGCAATACTGAATGGTATTGGAAACTTAATGATATTGGCTTATGGTTTTATAAAAATATATTAATTAAAAATAAAAATATTGATGAATTTTTTAAATTAAATAATTGCCCCTTATGCAATGAAGTTTTTTTAAAAAAATTAAAAAATAGCTGGAGATGCTCAGATTTTGAGGAGGATATTTTCTGGGATGTTATAAAAAAAATTGAAACAGCGAACTGCAGCAATGAAAAAGTTTATGATGTTGTTTTGCCGGACAAACCTGCAAATAATCATTTGTTTGTTGCAAATGGATTTATTGTTCATAATTCAGCAGGCATAAATTTACCTGCATTCAGGGTTGTTGTTAGGGATTTGAAAAGATTTAGCGCTTTGCAAGGAAGCTACTATATTCCAGTGTTAGAAGTTAAGCAAATGTTTGGCAGAGCAGGAAGGCCAGGAATGGAAGATTATGGTGAAGCAATTACTTTAGCAAAAAGCGAGAATGAAAAAAAAGAAATATTTGACGAATACATTTACGGCGATGTTGAAAATGTTTATTCTAAATTAAGCTCAGAGCCTCATTTAAGAACTCACGTTTTAAGCTTAGTGTCAAATAATTTTTGCCACTCAATTGTTGAATTAAAAGAATTTTTTAAAAATACTTTTTTTGCAATTCAATATAAAAATTTGGATGAAATCAACAGAATAATAGGAAAAATAACTGATGAATTAATTTTTTACGGATTCATTGATAAAAAAAATGATTTGCTTGCAGCAACTTTGCTTGGAAAAAGAGTAAGCGAATTATACCTTGACCCTTTAGTTGCTTATAATATAATAAATGGAATAATGAAATCAAAAAGCATTGAAATGAATTCATTCAATTTGCTTCAATGCCTTTGCTATAGCAAGGGAATAAATATGCTTAATATTAAAAATTTAGAAGTTATGAATATTTTAGAGCTTGCCCAAAAAAACTTTTTACTAATTGATGAGCCAAGCTCTTTTGATTATGAGTATGATGATTTTTTAAAAAGCATAAAAACTGCAATGTTATTTGAATCATGGATTAATGAAATAAATGAGCAGCAAATAATTGACGAATACAAGATTTATCCAGGAGATTTAAGAAATCTGCTTTCATCTCTTGATTGGCTTATTTATTCAATGGCTGAAATGGCAAAGATTATTGATGAAAAAAAATGTTTAGGATTCCTTAAAAGAATGAGAATAAGAATAAGCTACGGAATAAAAGATGAATTATTTGAGCTTGTTTCAATCAAAGGAATTGGAAGAGTAAGAGCAAGAAAACTATTTGCAAAGAATATAAAATCAGTTGGAGATATTTTGAAAACTAGCTATGAAATACTTTCTGAAATAATAGGCCCTGGAGTTGCCAAAAAAATAAAAAATATTTAATTTTTTAATTTACTAAAAAATGATAAATTGCTCAAATCATTTCTTAATATATAAATCAATGATATTAAAGAAATTATAATAACTCCAATTAATGAATATAATGTAACTTCTTTATTGCTTCTTGCTAATGTTACAAAAGCAGTTAAAGGATTAGTATTTACGTCATGGCTTAAAACCCCGAATGAATTAATCAATGTTTCTTCATTAGATTTTGACAAAAATGAATAATTAATAATTTCAGACTCTCCTGGAGCTAAAGAATTAATTGTAAAATAAGCTTTTGAATCTTTAATATTAATCGAAGAATCAACTATTGAAGTATTAGATAATTCGAAATAAATAACTAAATTAGTAATAGTTTTATTTAAATTATTAGTAATAACTCTTGTTATTTCATATTTAGTATTGTTAATATTATTAATGCTAACTTTTAGCATATTTACATTAACTAGCATGCTAAATTCTTCACTAGATTCATTGAATGAGTAAGATTCATTAAATACTGTGTAATTCATTTTTTTAAGCAAATCATAAGAAGAATTATAATAAAATCCTGAACTATCATAATCATTTTTTATTAAATTACTTTTTATTATTTCAAAAGATAATTTTTCTTCTAATGTTAATACTTTTTCAACTTCATTTAAAATATTTAAATCAATCAAT
>JAQVLH010000137.1 GCA_028704265.1 Candidatus Nanoarchaeia archaeon | reverse complement strand
CTAATGAAGAATTCTGGCTTGACGGATTAAAAGTAAACTGCTATAAGAGCACTATTAGTTGCACAGGAACGCCCACTCCTTGCTCAGTATACACTAATTCAACTGCATGCTCTGCTTGCGGATGCAGCTGGAGTAACAATGCATGGAACTGGACACTTGGAGCAAGCACTAGCGGGTATTCATCTTACTCAGCATGCACTTGGATGAGCAATAATAGTTATAACAGTGAAACAATTACATTGCCGTTGAGCGACACAGGCTCAAGCTGCGGAGGAGTAAGCAATGATAATGTTTACGGATTAAATTATCAAATATTAAATGAAGGGAATTACACTTTAATAGCTGGTTATGCAAATGATACAACAGGATACCTAGTTAATAATACAGTGAATATTAACATCACAGGAGTGATAATATGAAATCCCAATTCTTTTCAATAGAGGCATTGCTTAATATAACACTATTCACAACAATTTTTTTAATGGTCTTATTTATAATCAACTCTAAATCAAAAGAATTCACTGAATCAACAGTTGAAGATTACTTAATGGTTAACTCCAACAACGTTATTAATCTATTGACTTTAACATCAGGATACCCTCGTACATGGAATTCAACAAATTATTCAGATTTAGGAATATGCGACTCACCAAAAATAATAAATCCTAAAAAGCTGAGCAATTTCGTGACATTATTGAACAATAATTATTCAAAAGTGCTTGAATCATTCTCAATTGAAGCTTACAAATTATACTTCTCCTTAGAATATTTGAACGGCACAAAAATAATTGAATACAAACCTTTTGGTGATGTAAAAAATGTATTAATCTCAAAAAGAAAAGTCTTGTACAACAATTATCCTGCAATACTTAAAGTGGGGGTTATAAATTGAAATCAATTCTCTTAAGCCTTGATTTGCTTTTTGCAACGCTTATATTCAGCGCATTATTGGCGTATTCAAGCATAACCTTTGAATATGAAAACACTCCAAGCCTTTACTATTACGACGCATCAAACGCACTGGATTTCTTGAATAGTGAAATTTCATCAAAGAACGCTTTTGCAATAAACAATTCAGTATACAATTACTTGGGATTCAAAGGTTACTACCTTGACATTAAATACTACAATGCATCAGGGTTGGTGCAAAACATAACAATCGGTGATTTTAAGCACAAATCTAACTATTGCTCTCAAAAATATTACATGATAAACTCTGAAATTGTTAATGCCAACCTTTGCATATGGAGGGATTACGAATGAAATCCCAAGTTTTCACATCATCAATGATAATCATCTCTTTTCTTACAATGGTTGTGCTTTTTGAATACAACTATTTTTACTTGTCAAGCAAAAGCAAACTCCCAGATTACCTAGTCATTGATGACATGTCTGACATTGCAAACAATCATTTCAAAACTTTGCAGGAAATAATAGGAAACAGGATATACTTTGAAACTAACACTGGCCAGTCCATGATTAACTTTGAATCATACCTAAATTCAGCATATTCTCCAATAGCTTTTCTTAACAGATACAAATCATTGATTGCCAATAGCACCAAAGGTATGAAAATGACGTATAATTTCTCAAGCCTAGAAAATGACTTAATACTTGGAAGAACTCAGAGAAACATTACTGGAATAAACATGAGCATAACGCATAATTATACGAGCGATTTGATAGTGTTTCAAAACATTTCAGCAATCAATTCAATAAATCTTAGCCTTAGCTTTCAAGGAACATTGAATAACGTAACTAGCTGCAGCCAAACGCAGTCAGGAAAAAAAATCACAATAACTGGACCGAACAATTACAAATACGAGCTCACTACCAACAATACCTGCTTCATTAACCTGACAGCCATAAACGGGACAAAGAACGATTTTATTACTGTAGGATTTAATGTTTTGTCAAATAATCTTACAATTGGCTACGCAGGCATTGATCAATTCAGCGATGTTAACATGAAAATAACATTTAATTCAAGTTATGAAAATTTATTTAAAACATCATCGGCTTATAATAATGTTAGAATAGAGCTAGTTAAAGGCTCTTATAATTTAAGCAAAAGTTTTGAGTGAACAAAAAAATGGCAGCAAACTTGGTTAAAAAATTAGATGAATTGGTCAAAAAGAAGCAAAAAGTATCTGTAAAATCCGTGCAGGCTTTGCTGAAAGCAAAAGAGTCTGAAATAATCGATGCTGCAATGAAATTAAGCGATGAATTTTCAGTGACAAAGAAAGACGGCAAAGTATCATTAATAATTTACAACAGGAAATCCAATGTTAAGGAAATAATTGAGGAATTGACAAAGATAATAAAGAAAATAAAGGATTCGGAATTCAAGGAAATAAAAAAGGTTCTGCTTACTTGCATAATGTTTTTGGAAAAAAAGCAATACATTGAAAATTTGGACAAAGTGAAAAAAGAAATCAATGATTACTCAAAAGACATTGATGTTTACGTAAAATCTTTCAATGAAATGAAAGAGCTTGAAACAAAATCCGAGTATTACAGCGATTTGGTTAAAAAATATTCAAATAAAATCGAAGAAGACACCAAAATCATGCACGAGCACTCCGATTCATTGAACATGATTCTTGAGCTTATGAGGAAATCTTTTGACACTGTGAAAAAAAATAAGGAAAAAAATGACAGCAGCACTGAAGGCTTGCACTTGCTAATACTTGGGGAAAAAATTAAGCACAAAAGCATACTCGAACTTCTTGGAATAAGAAAAATAATGCCTGAAAAAAAGCCGGAAATCAAGCAAGATGACAAAAAAAATGATTCTAATAAAGATGAATATTCGGATAAAAAAGGCTCTGAAAAAAGGGTGGAAAAAGACGCGCAAAAAGACAATGATGTAATCCCTCATGATGAAAAACAAGATGCAAAAAGCAGCGCTATTAAGATTTCAGGAAAATTCTCAACAGAGATTGATGAGCTGCTAAAGCTTGTTAAGGATGAAGGAACAGTGACTTTTAATAAACTGGCAAAGCTTTATGAGGAAAAAATTGAAACCATAGAAGGTTGGTGCGAAGCATTAGAGGAGACTGGATTAATAAGCATACATTACCCTTTGATTGGATCGCCATACATAAAATATGAAATCAAGGAGCTGAAAGAATAATATGAAAAAATTTGAAAAAATAGAAGAATACTATATTGAAAGCGAAAGGATAGGCGCAAAAGTTGAGATAACAAGGGAAGAAAACGAGATATCATTAAAATATAACCTGACAGTTCCAGTGATTGAGAAAGCAACAAGTTCGCTGCTTGATGATGTCAGGTCTGAACTAGTAAAGCAAGTTAACCTTTCAGTCTCTGAAATACTAGATATAAGGAACGCTGCAGAGCTTAAGAAGAAATTTTACGACAAAATCTATGAAATTGTTAAAAAGAAAATGCCAAACGAGCCTGAAAAAAATTTAACCATCTTATCAGGAATGCTGCTGAACAAAAGCTTCGGATTAGGGGATATTGAATTTTTAATAAATGATGCATTTTTAGAGGAGATTGTTATAAACGGTTCTAACAAGCCAATATGGGTTTTTCACAAGCAATATGGTTGGCTGAAAACCAATCTAGAATATGAAAGCGAAAGCACTATTTTTAACTATGCTGCAAGCATTGGAAGAAAAATAGGAAGGCAGATTAACAATCTTGATCCATTGCTTGACGCTCATTTGACAACAGGGGACAGGATTAATGCAACATTATTTCCAATAAGCTCTTTTGGTAACACTATAACCATAAGGAAGTTCAGAAGGGACCCATGGACTGCAGCTGAACTGATTGAAAACAAGACTATT
>JAQVLH010000136.1 GCA_028704265.1 Candidatus Nanoarchaeia archaeon | reverse complement strand
ATAGTATAAGTATCTTTTTCATTAACAACAATTGTGTAATCAGTATATGAAGCAATCATTTCAATAATTGCAATATTTTTATCTGAAAAAAGAGAAGATATAAAAGCAGTTATTCCTGGAGTATTATTAACCTCTTTTGGGCATTTAATATAAATTGCACCCACTTTAATATTTATATTTAATATCTCTTTTCCAAAAAAATTTTTTGCCTGCTCAAGAAATCTTTCATGAAATAATATAGTAATAGTTGTTTTTCCCATTGAACTAACCATTGCATCATTTGAATCAATTAAACTATCAACAAAGTTTCTAAAATGTTCAACAGAATTAAGATTTTTAGAAACAGTAATGCAAACTATATCTGTATGCGCACTAAATGCTGAACTTTTCAAAAGTTCAAGAATTTTTCCATATTTTGAATAATCGTTTTTTACAGGGGCACCCATAATAATTTTTTATAATATTTAATGAATTATAAACCTTTTTTTTAATTAATAAAAAGTTTTTAATAAATCATTGTTTTTATAATATTATGCCAAGCATATCTATTCGTTCAATTGAAATATTATTAAAAAAAGCTGGTTGCAAAAGAATAAGCGTTGAATCCTGTGAAGTTTTAAGAAATTATTTAGAAAACGTTGCATTAAACTTAGGGCAAAAATCTTGGATTTACACAAAACATGCAAAAAGAAGAACTTTAATGAAAGAGGACGTTTTGCTTGCAATTGAATCATTAAAATAATGAATTTTGAGCAAATAAGTAAAGATTTAAAAAAATCAATAGTTTTACAAATTAAGTAATGATTAATGAAACCCGATGGGATAAATCAATGGAAGAACCTATTATTAATGAATGGGTTAAAAAAAAATTATACTCTTTTGAAGATAATTCCAAAAAACCGGTTTATTCAATTGACACTCCTCCTCCTTATATTAATACTCCAATTCACATCGGCCACGGTTACACTTTTATCTGCATGGATATGATGGCTCGTTATAAAAGAATGAAAGGTTTTAATGTTCTTTTCCCATTGGGTCTTGACTGCAACGGCTTGCCTATTGAAATCCAAACAGAAAAACAATTCAATGTTAGCATTAGAACAACTCCTAGAGAAGAATTTGTAAAAAAATGCAGGGAAATGCTTGACGAAACAAGTGATATTTCAACAAACGGCTTTAAAGGATTAGGTATTGGCTTTAATGATTATGAATTTGATTACAGCAAAATTGGCTCAAAATACAGAACTGACGACCCAGAATATAGGGCTTTAACTCAGAAAACTTTCAAAGATGCATGGGACAAAGGATTAATTTATGAAGATAATAAGCCAACAAATTATTGCCCTGTTTGCAGGACAACCATTGCTGACAGCGAGATTGATTACAAGGAAGAAAAAAGCGCACTTAATGATATTAAATTTAAAGTTAAGGAAACTGAAAAAGATATTATTATTAGTACAACAAGACCTGAATTGCTTAATTCCTGCCAAATAATTCTTTTTAACCCAAATGATGACAGGTATAAAAATTTACAAGGAAAACACGCAATTTTGCCAATATATGACAGAGAAGTTTTAATCAAAGCTCACCCTGCTGCTGACAAGGATTTCGGCTCAGGCTTAGTTATGATTTGCAGTTTCGGAGACACAACAGATATTAGATTATTTATTGAATTGGGACTTGAGCCGATTTATTCAATTAATGAAGAAGGAAAAATGATGAAAGTTTCAGGGCCTTATGAAGGAATGAATGTAAAGGATGCAAGAAAAAAAATAATCGAGGACTTGAAAGAAAAAGGATTTTTGGTTGATCAAAAAATTATTGACCACAGAACTCCAGTATGCGAGAGGAGCAAGAATCCTATTGAATTTATTGCAATGAAAGAATTTTATTTAAAGCAGATGGATTGGGTTTCTAAAGTAAGAAAAGCTGCTGATGAGATTGAATTTTACGCTCCTGAAAGCAAACAATTATTGCTAGACTGGCTTAATTCAATTAGCATTGACTGGCCAATTTCAAGAAGAAGATACTACTCAACAGAAATCCCTATATGGTATTGCAAGAAATGCAAATACACTTATGTTAATGATACTGGAAAATATTTACGACCATGGATTGACTCTTGCCCATTAAAAAAATGCCCAAAATGTAATTCAAATGAATGGGAGGGAGAAAAAAGAATATTGGACACTTGGTTTGATTCATCGATTAGTGAATTATTTATTTTAGGATATGATTCTAATCCTAAATTTTTCAAAAACAATTATCCTTGCACTATGAGACCTCAAGGAAAAGAAATAGTTAGAACATGGCTTTATTATACAATATTAAGAGGATTACAGCTTACTGAAACTACTTGCTTTAAGCAAGCTTGGATACATAAGCATGTTGTTGATGAGCAGGGCTATAAGATGAGCAAGAGCAAAGGCAACGGCATTGACCCAAGAGAGTTAATAAGCAAATTTGGATGCGAATCAATAAGATTCTGGACTGCAATGGAAGGAGATATTACTAAAGGAGATATAAGATGCAGTTTTACAAGGGTTGAAGGTGCCGGCAAGTTTATTTCAAAATTATGGAATATTGCAAGATTTATTAGTGGATTTGAAAGCGTATCAAAAGAGCCAAAAGAATTGAACAAGACTGATGAGTGGATAATGAATGAGCTAAATAAAGTGCTTAAGGACTGCGATAATCATTATAATAATTATGATTTTAATGGGGTTGCTAAAATAATCAGGAATTTTGTATGGGAAACTTATGCGAGCAGTTATTTAGAAATGGTTAAAAGAAGGGCTTATGACAAGGATTCTAGCGCATTATACACTTTGTATAAAAGCTTTAAAATTATTTTGTTAACATTAGCGCCGATTATTCCAGTTATTACTGAAAAACTTTTTAAGGAAATGTATAGCTCTGAAAGTATTCATTTGCAAAAATTTCCCGAATCTGGAGAAACTAAATTATCTGAATTGACTTCTAAAATTATTGAATTCAATTCCCTTGTTTGGGCTAAGAAAAAGGAAGGGAACAAGAGCTTAAAGGATTCAATTAAGATTGAAATACCTAAGGAATTAATACTTTTCAAGGAAGATTTAACAAATATGCATAATATTGAATAAAAACTTTTTAAACCATTGAATGATTAATTTTTGCTTATGGGTTCAGAAAGATTAAATCAGCGATTTTTGTAAAATTAATTTTTGTTGACCTGTATATTTTAGATAGAATAAACTTTTTAAATGGATAGTTGATATTTTTTTAGTTATGAGTTCAGAAGTAAAACCAATTGATTTACATGATGTAAAAGTTGGAAGATATATTATAATGGAAGGCGCTCCGTGCGTTGTTAAAGACATTAAAACTAGTGCTCCAGGAAAACATGGACATGCAAAATTTAGAATTGAAGGAGAAGGAGTTTTTGATGGAAAAAAGAGAGTTATGGCTTGCAGCGGACATGGAAGAGTTGAAACACCTATTATTGATAAAAAAAGTGCACAAGTATTAAGCATTGCTGGAAACAAAGTTCAAGTAATGGATATGGGAACTTATGAAACATTTGAATTAGATATGCCTAGCGACCCTGAAGTTGCAAAAAAAGTAAAAGAAGGCTCTGAAATAATGTTTTGGGAAGTAATGGGAATAAAACAAATAAAATAAATCTTTTTAAATACATTTTAGTAGTTTTTATTATATGAATGATTTAATTAGTTTAGAAGATGCAAAAAACAATAATCAAAAATTTTTAGAAAATATTGTCTCTGATTTTAAAGAATTAAATAAAAATATGAATGAATTTGTTTATTTTATTGATTCAGGCAATTTCAAAAAAATGCAAAATTATAGCGAGC
>JAQVLH010000135.1 GCA_028704265.1 Candidatus Nanoarchaeia archaeon | reverse complement strand
GGATAAGAAATAATGTGTCTTTGGTGGTCGGCGGAAGCATACGCAGCTCCTCCGACATCGTCAAGGCGATAGCTCTCGGCGCCGACGCCTGTTATATCGCCACTTCGGCGCTCATGGCGCTCGGCTGTATCACTAATATTAAAAGGAGGATTTGCTAAAATATAATCAAATCTTTGAGATTTATGTTTATCATCATGAAAAGTATCTCCTGGTGATTCACCTAAATTTGCATCAATTCCTCGGATAGATAAGTTCATTTTTGCAAGTTTCCATGTTGTTGTATTTAATTCTTGTCCATAAACAGAAATCTTATCTACATTTCCCCTATGAGCTTTAACAAAATCAGCAGCTTGTACAAACATACCACCACTTCCACAACAAGGATCATATACTCTGCCACCCATAGGTTCAATCATTCTAACTAATAGTTGAACAATGCATCTTGGAGTATAGAATTCTCCACCTGTTTGTCCCAAGTTTCTAGCAAATTTCCCCATAAAATATTCATAAACTTGTCCCATGAAATCACCTTCACCAGATGTCTCTAGCTGATTACTGAATAAATCTATAAGTTCTCCTAGCCTTCTTTTATCAATTGCTGAAGAAGAATATATTTTGGGTAAAATCCCCTTCAATTCATCATTTTCTTTTTCTATTTCAATAAATGCCTCATCAAGTTTTTGTCCTAGTTCTTCTTGTTTTGAAAATTGTGCTATATAATTCCATCGTGATTTTTCTGGCACCCAAAAAATGTGTTCAGATGTATATTCATCCTTATCATTTTCAAATCCTTCACCTTCTGATACTAAGTGATTGTACTTGTCTTCAAAGCGATCAGAAATGTACTTTAAAAAAATTAAGCCTAAAACAACGTGCATGTAATCAGATGCACTAACACTTCCTCTTAATTTATCAGCTGAAGCCCATAGTATTTTTTCATCTATTTTTGCCATCTTTTCCTCCATTTATTTGATAGACTTATATTATTCATGTACATTATATCATAGATAATTGATAATTTAAACTTAAACTCTAAATAGTTCTTCATAAGATTACATCATGAAATATTTATTCATTTATCAGTGTTCATGATTCTATAGAATATTTTCATGGTGTTCTGAGCATAATCATATTCTCTATGTAAAAACAATTGATAAAAATGTCAATAAGAAAAGAAATCCCGATTATTAAAAAAGAATGTACTGGGAAAATCAGAAGCAATTACAAAGTGAATAGAAAAATATCGACATAGTAATCAAATCGTTTATATTGTTAACTACTTTCATCAATGCTAGAAACAATTTTCTGATACCGATTGAGACTATTGCTTAACTTTGGATCATTAGTTATTTGCTTTTCAAATTCTGTACCATATTCCAATAAAATGTTCAATAAATCTTTTTCATCTTTTAACATTTCTGTTCTATCATTAAATTCACAGAGTTGTGTTTGAGAAATGTTGAAAATATACTTATCAAACTTAAAAACAGTACCAAATAATAAATTGTTTATATCATCTTTTCTTCTAGTAAAATCAAATTTGCTCGATTCAAAACTAAAATAGTTTTCAAGATTATGATTCAATATTATTGATGAGCGCTCTTTAAGAATTTTTATTTTATCCTCTATATTTTTGTTGGAAAGAACATTCGAATTGATAACCTCTGAAGTGATTGTAAGATTTTCAATATTTGCATTTATAGTATACCCATCATCACATATCAAATGTTCAATTGTCAAATCTGATTCTAGTAGAGAAGAGTCGGTTTGGAGTTGTGCAGCCATTTCAACAAGGATATACTTAACTAATCTATTATTTCTTTTTAACCTTTTATCTTTGTTAGAATATTTGAACGATAGATTATTGTTAAATTGAGCTACAATGTCGCTAGATGGAAGATAGCTTGATAAACCAACAAATAAGTTGTTTATTAGCATTTTAAAATGATTTAAACTCTTCACTTTATATAGTTTGAATGAACTATTAGATATAATTGAATCTGTTCTATTGCTTGTTTCTCCATAAACATTAAAAAGAAAGAAAAAATTACGTAAATTTTTGAGACTTTTAATAAAATGGAGTTCACTTATTATTTTATTTTTTAATAAAATATATAATGAGCAAATCAAAGGCCTAATCTGCTTGTTATTTTTTATGTTAAAATAATCAATATCTACATTTTGGATTTCATTTAAAGAAATTTGTTTATATACAATAGAATACTCACAAAGTTCATTTAAAAGTTGACTTAAATCGGAGATGTGAATTTCATCTTTCATAAGTCTATATACTGATTCATTATTCTTTGCCTGTTTTTCAATATAACTTTTTGCAAAATGCCGAATAAAATCATCTGAATCATTTAAGAAACTAATGTTTTCCATAATCATATTCCATTTTTCTCTTGTTTTATCTATGAAGTCTTTTTCTCGAGGTTGTATATATTTCATTATATGATTTTTCAAGAGCTCTATTTGTCTCAACTTTTGTCCTCTTGCATTGAGTACTTCGAAAATATTATAAATTTCTTCTTCTTGATCAGAAACAATTTCAACTATGTTTATATTTAGCATTGAGTTTAAAAAAGACTCAAACATTTTATCATCATATTTCATGATTTCTTCGGCAAGAAATAAATATAAACTAGAAAATTTGTTATTTTTGGATAAAGTATCCTCTGGGTTTTTATCTATAAGTTCTTTTAATGCTTTATCATAGTCTGGATTGTTTACCATCATATGTCTTTTATAATCTGAAGCTTGAGAAGTCAAATACGTTTCATATATCCATTTAGCAGTATTTTCATTTTTCTCTTTCAAATATCTATGATAAATGACAATTAGTAGTACATATAAGGTTGTAATTCTTTGTTGTCCATCTATAACTTCATAATCTTTTATGCCTCCGATTGGCACAATTGACTTGTTAGGTGATAGGGCGTCACTTAATACTATTGTACCTAAAAAATGAGACCATGGAGTTGGATTAGAAACTTTTTGCGAAAACTCAATATCATTAATAAGTTCCTCCCAATTTGTTTTTATCCAAACATACTCTCTTTGATATCTAGGTATATTATACTTGGCTGCTCTCTGAAAAATATCAGCAATCTTACGATTTTCAGTTTTAAATGCCATTACTAACCTCCTTATTTATTACTATTTTTTATATGATACTTGTTGTGTTTAATATAAAAATAATTATAATCTAAAACAACATCAAAAATTAAAATGAATCTCCAACTCAAAAATAAACGATATAAAAAACTATAGAATTCAATAAAAATCATATTAATGATATACAGAATGGATCCAAGTATAACTTGGTTTTGACATTTTAAAACTAAGGTCAATTTGATAAGACTTAGCAAGTGCAACATCCACTAAACAATAATTAAAAAGTGAAATAAAATAACCCAGCAATAATTAAAAAGTGCAAATAAATCCAAGCAAAAATTAAAAAGTGCTCCCAGTAAAAATGTAAAATTATTCAATTAATTGTGAAACTGTAAAAATTTTGATCTTTTTCGCCTAATTTTGCTTGTTTTTGCTCAAAATAAGCCTATTTTATGCAAAATAATCACAAAATCAATGTATCAAAGTTAGCGTTCTTGAATGGTAGTTCCAATCAGATTTGAACATTTTTTTAAAATAATATTTTTTTAATAAAAAGTGTATTTATAAATTGTTGAAATTATCGTTTAATTGATTCCATTTATCAATTATGTTTACATCGTTTTAAAAAATATTAATACTATCTTTTTAATTATAGCATTTTTAAACATTTTATCAAGAATATTTAGGAAATAAAAAAATATTCTGATTACTTTATGAAAATTTCACATTAAACTATC
>JAQVLH010000134.1 GCA_028704265.1 Candidatus Nanoarchaeia archaeon | reverse complement strand
TTATAAAACTTGACCCTTTAGAATCCAATATAGTCCATTCCTTTCTCCATAACATCTGATCTATTAATAAAGCATCTATTACCATTTTATGTATTACCTGTTCCCGCGACGGTTCTGCACATATTTTATCATTAATAAACGCATCTGATATCTGATCCAATAATTGTTCCTCCATATTCTCTCCATAAATCTCTTGATATATTTTTTTAATTTTATCTTTTGAAGATAAATTTTTATTTATCTGAATTTTTATATATTTCTTCTCAAAATCAATAATTTTTTCTCTATACGAGGGTGTACGTGTATATATCAAAGCCATAAACATAGATAACTCTGCAACCTCTTGAGGGGTAATTTCTTTATTATTTTTTATTTTTTCTATGATTAAACATGCTAAATTCTCTGAATTTGCTAACATATCTTCTATTAAATCAGGATTTTCTAGATTTAAATCTTCAATAATACTATTACCATATCCTTCTATTATTAAAGATAATGCTTTTTTCTTATTTTCTGCTTTTTTTCTTGAACATTTCTTATATTTTGAAAAATCAACTTTATAAAAATATTTTATACGAAAAGTACCATTTTTACCTTGTGAATCAATTTTATTCTTAATCTTATCTAAAACAAAAACTTTACCATCGTTATTTAAAAAGCCTTTTATATAAGATTGTGGAATGTAATGATGCTTCTTCTTAGTCATTTCTGTATCTCTTATATTGATCAAGAGACTTTATGCCTCTTTCTACATTTAATTTTCCTGGCTTAGCATTTTCTTTTTTATATTTTTCAAAGGCATTATAAAGTTCATCTACAAATTTCTCTATTTCTGAAAAATTTATTCTTACCTTCCCGCTTAAAACCCAACAAGTATTAATATTACTCCACTCATTCTTATCAGAATTATATAAACGTTCTCTTGTGGGATGAACAACAATGTCTCTTCTTTTAAATAATGTTGATAAAATTGATGGAGGAGATTTTCTTGATTTTAAAAATTTCTTGATTTTCTTAAGTTTTTCAAAGGTTTCCAGTCCATCCATATCCAACTTTTCTCTTTTATGATTTGTTTCAACATTATTAATAATAAAAAGAAAATCCTCGCACAAATATTCAAGTGCTATCTTATTAAAAATTAAAAAATAAGAAGAAAAAATTTCTAAACTTGAAACCAATTCATAAGATAAAAATCTTTGCTTATTTTCAGGATGAACTTCTACTTTCCGACATTCCTCCAATGCTTTAATCGTTTCATTGTAATAATATTTTGTTTGTTTAAAATATAAAGGAAATTTTGGAAAATAGCAGAAAGCATACTGCCCCCAAATATTATCTTTTGCAAATTGACACAAAGAAATAATATCTCCTTTTTTGTGTGATTTAGCTATTTGAGGATCAGAAATATTTTTTAGCGGTGTCCCTTTTTCTAAATATTTTTTACTCATATAATTTCTTTTATTGAGGATATTCTAAATCAATAATAGCAGCTATACCACTAGTAGTAGTAATCTCCACTATCTCAAAAATCAATTTTTCAAATTCGGTCTCAAAAACATACATTCTTGTATCAGGCAAACAATCCGTATGGTGTTTTTCATAAAACTTAAATTTCTTATTAATTTTTATATGTCTTTTTCCTTTTCTATCGTAAAAATCAGCGTCTAGCTTAGGATTTTCTGTCCCCTCTACACAATCCCCGAAATCAAATCTAAAACGCACGTCATAATCATTATCATAAGAAAAATACATTTCTGTAGAAGATAATGAATTACCAGGATTCCCTCCACTCCCATGCATCAATTCTAATTCTTTTTCTTCACCTATTCTTAGGTCTAAAACTTTAACACTGACAACTTTACCTTTATTGCATTCTTTTATAATTTTTATATTATCTCTCATATCTCCAATTTTTAATTTAACTTTTTTTAAATTTTTTTAAAAACAAATTATAAATCTATTTCTCTATAAGTATTTCTTCCCCATATAAAAGTTCTGCCCAAACCAAATCATAATATTCTGTATTTTTCAATCCAGGAAGAGAAAAAGTATTAGTACTGTAAAGATTATACTCTTCTCCGGGCTCATTGGCCTCAATTTCAATATCTATATAACCATTATCATTAACAATAAAATTTTCTTTTGCGTTATATGTTAAATCTTTATAATTCAATAAAAATCTAGTACCAGCAACAAGACTTAAAGATTTACTATTTCCATTATGAACCCTTATATTCCCTTTAGCTTTTTTTGCTACCGTTTCTGGATCTTCAATTGTTTCTATTCCCTTTATAACGCTCGTAGAATATGAATCTATAATTTCTCCATTACGGTTATTCCCAACCAACTCAGAAACATTTTGAGAATTAGTAATTATTGTCCCTGTAGAATACGAACTTTTAATTGTTCCCTCGTGATTTAAACCAACCAATCCGCCAACTGTATCATTTCCAATAACATTTCCTGTAGAATACGAAGTTGTAATTATTCCTTTATTTTGTCCCACCAATCCACCTACCTCATTATACCCCTCTACTGTAACCGTAGAATATGAATCTATAATTTCTCCTCCAAAATTTGCTCCGACCAACCCTCCAGAATACAAATTACCGTTATTTTTAACCGTCCCCGTAGTGTATACATTTCTAATTATTCCGCTTTTTGTAATTGTTCCTACAAGCCCTCCAACATGATCAAATCCTACAACATTCACATTTGTTACTCCTAAATCATAAACAGAAGCACCATTGATATGAGAAAACAGTCCAGCTTCTCCATCAGAAATATTAACACATAATCCATCTATAATCTTTCCATTACCATTAAAGTCTCCACTAAAACTGCTATTTTTAGCAATAGGTATGAATAAAATATTTTTATCTAATTGAATATCATTCAAAACAATAAAATAATCATCCCAAAGATCTGAATCAATACTTAAATTTATTAAATCTTGGGCAGATTTAATTTGATAAGGATTTTCTTTTGTTCCAAATACAATCTCATCAACTGGTTCTTCTATTTCTTTGATAATTTCTTCTTTTTTTGTCTCTTGATTTAATTTCTCTAAATTTGCTTCTTTTTGATCCAATAAAATCATTACTAGTTGCACTAATGATTCCCTGCTCATATTTTGTAAAAAAAGAGTCAAAGGTTCTTGCGCAACAACAAATGAACCAATGCTAAAAAATACCAATATCGATATTATTATAATAATTTTTTTAAAAAATTTCATATATTTAAAAAAACACCCAAATCAAAGGGTGTTTTCATCATAATTAGTTGTTAATAAGTTTTGTATTATTCTAATCATATAATTTCTGTAATTTTAACGCGTCTCGTAAGGCGCTCAACTTGGCTGAGCACTTCAGGTTAGAACTATTAAATCTCTAATACCTGTAAAGCCTTATCAAGCATTCTTATTTTTTCTTAATTTAAGCTCTTCGTGCGTGTGTTTATTATAGCAAAAAAGTAACAAAGATAACAAATATTTCAATAAAAATTACACCTGATTATAATTTTTCTGACATATTTTTATAATAAACAGCCTTATCTTTTTTTATTTTATAAACAAGGTCTTCTTTATTTAATTTCTCTAAATTTAGATATATAGAACCTTCGTCGGAACTAACACTATCTTTATATTTTTCCAATAAAAAATTTTTTAAATCTCTGATTGAAAAAAATTCATCTTTGTGACTTTTAAAAATATTAATCAACACATCTTTCAATCTGTATTTATATTTTTTAAATACAATTTTTTCTTTTTTTGATTCATAACCCCATTGAGTTAAAGCAAAAAGATTATTATCAATTTCGTCTATTTTATCGCAAAGTTTTATTGCCGCCCTAACACTACCTTTCTGAATAAATGGCCTC
>JAQVLH010000133.1 GCA_028704265.1 Candidatus Nanoarchaeia archaeon | reverse complement strand
GTTAATGATATAAATACTGTTGTTATTGAAGGTAATGGTTCTGGTAATGCAGTTAATGATATAAATACTGTTGTTATTGAAGGTAATGGTTCTGGTAATGCAGTTAGAGATATAAATACTGTTGTTATTGAATAAAACTTTTTTTCAAAAAAAATATTAAAATTAAGGATTATTTTTTAGTATTTTGTTGGCATAATACGCAGATTTCTTTTTGTTTATCTCCGCAATTTAGGCAGAATTTTGATCCGCATTTTGTGCATTTAAAAATTTTTTTACTTTTTAAATTATTACATATATTACATTGCATTTTTTTTCATTACCTCCAATTCTTTTTAAGATGATGTTTCAATCTTTGCTTCATTCATATATTTTGCTTTGTTTTTAAAACATTTTGGGCATATTTTGCTATAAACGTTTTGTTTGTCTTTTGGATTAAATCCTTTATTGCATATCTTGCACCTTATGTTATAATTATAAATTTTCATTATATTTTTTTCCTTCTTTTTATATTATAAAAAAATTTTTTAAAAAAAACTTGATTAAGCTGTCTATTTTATATAATAATTTTTTTTTAATAAATTAATTAAGGATTTCATAGTTTATAAAGTAGTATTTTTTTTAAAAATAAATAATTAAAAAGATAAAACTACGATTATTCCAATAGCTGCGGCAATTAATGCGTTAATTTTTTGCATATTGTCTCCAAAAATCTTGGTTTTTTCTAGCATTCCAAAAGTAATAGCAAATCCTAGAATAAATTTTACAATAACATCAAAAAATCCTAAGCTATTAATTAATTCAATTGATTGAGTAGCAACGCTTTCAGCCATATTAATATTAAACCTTTATTAACTTTTAATCTTATTTAATTACTTTTTTTTATTAAAATTTCTTTCTTGCTGTTTTATTATTTGAGGTTTAATTTCATATTTTTTGGCTAAATAAATATACTCATTAAGCAGGTCGGCTTTCTTTTTTTGCTTAAGCAAAAATCCTTTTTTTAAATAATAATTAATTCTTTCAAAAATGAATGGGTTTCCTAGTGCTGCTCTGCCAATCATAATATAATCGCATCCAGTTTCATTTAACATTTTTTTGGCTGAAAATTCATCAATAACATCGCCGTTTCCAACAACAGGAATATTAACTGCTTGCTTAACCTCTTTAATTGCGTTTAAATCAACTTTTCCTCCGAATCCTTGTTTTTGGTATCTTCCATGAACAGTAATCATGTCAGCTCCATTTTCTTCAATTATTTTTGCAATTTTAACATAATTTGGCAATTTAGAATTCACTCCTAATCTTATTTTTGCGCTAATAGGCAAATCAGTTGAAGCTCTCATCGTGCTAATTATTTCTCCAATCTTGCTAGGTCGTTTAAGTAATGCAGCGCCTGCTCCTTGGTTAACAATGTTTTCTGAAGAGCATCCGAAATTAAAATCAAACATGTCTGGTTTTATCATTTCAGGATAATCATGCTCAAGTATTTGTATTGATTTTTTTATTAACTCTGTTTTTGTGCCAAATAATTGAACAGCAACAGGTTTTTCTTCATTTAAGGTTCTTGCAAGGTTAATAACTGCTTTATTGCCTCGCACTACTGCATTAATACCTATCATTTCAGTGAATTGCATTGCTGAACCATATTTGTGGCACATGAATCTAAATGCCGGATCATTTACAACTTCCATTGGTGCAAGAAATAATTTGGAATTAAAATGAGGAAGTTTCATATAATTAAATAGGTTTTATTCATTTTTAACCGTTATTAAAAAACTTTATATATATTCATTGATACTTTTTTTGTAAATGAAAAGCAAATTATTTTTTTCAATGTTACTATTAATTTTTATTGCAGGATGCACTAATTCTAATACTGCTCCTGTTTTAGAAAATTCTCATATATGCACTGCTGAAGAAAAAGCTGCAGAAATTTGCACAATGGAATATTTGCCAGTTTGCGGAAGCGATGGCATAACTTATGGTAATGATTGCGGGGCTTGTGCTGCAGGGATAGATTCATGGATTATGGGCGAATGTGTTAATGAGTCAGGTTCAAGTGCGGCTGCATCATCAAATGATAATGTGCAATATTGCTCTTCATCAGATAAGCTTAATCATATGTGTTTAGGTCCAGTTGAATACGTTTGCGGGAATGATGGAATAACTTATGATAATAATTGCAGAGCTTGCTCTTTCGGTGCTGATTCTTATGTTAGAGGAAATTGCAGTGAGCCTAATTCTTGGAATCTTGGTTTTTTATTAATATTAGCTTCAAATAATGAAACAAGAAGTAATATGGATTTTTCTGAAAATGTAATTATTGAAAGTTTTGATTCTTTAGGGGATATTTATATTTCTTCAGAGGGGATGATGAATGGAATATGCTCTCAAGAAATGTGCGCTGAAATAATGCAAGAAACTACTTTAAGTTATGCAAATATGCAGGAAATGCCGCAAGGAACTACTTATAGGGGTATTGAACCAATTGTTAACGGAAAATATTGGATTAAAACAACGGAAGGAAAAATTGTTAAAATAGAAATATTAAGCATTGAAAGCGATAATTCAATTTATTTTAATTGGGCTATAAAAAAATAAGATTTTTTTAAAAAATAATCTTATAATTTATTATTATGAAAATTTATTTTTTTGCAATATTAGGAATTATACTAATTATAATTTTAGGTTTAAATAATATTAATTATTTTTCAATTAATGAATTAAAAGGCCAAGGTTATTATATTGGTAATTTGCATACTCACACAATTGCAAGTGACGGGGAGAATGATTATAATCAAATGGTAATGGAAGCCGTAAGGTTAGGTTTTGATTTTATTGCAATAACTGACCACAGCACAATAAGCTCAACAGCATTATTACTTTGCCCTTTAGACAAAAGAATTTTATGCATTTTAGGTGAGGAAGTGTCAACGCTTCAAGGCCATGTAGTTGCTTTAGGCATAACTAAAATTATTCCAAGCGGATTAAATGCTAATGAAACAATTAATTTAATTCATGAACAAAATGGTTTAGCAATAGCTGCTCATCCAGGTATTGATTTAGGACTAACTCCTGATTTACTAAGCATTTTTGATTTTGATGCAGTTGAATGCAATAGTGCTTTAATGCCTAATGATCAGTTAACAGGATGCAATAATTTTTACATTAAAGTTTACAATTCTGATGCTCATAATTTAGAAATGCTAAGAACGAGCGCAAACAATTGCACTTTGGCAAATCTTACTTGGCAAGCAATTAAGGAAAGTATTCTAGCAGAAACTTGTTCACTGTTTTCGTCAATAATATAAATCCTAAACACTTTATTATTTATTATGAACTTTGTTGATTATTTTAAAAAATCAAAAAATTATTTTATTGCACTAATTTTTATTACAGTATTACAATTATTAGCAAAATTGTTTGCAATTTATCCTAATTTATCCTTTGATTATATTGGAATAATAAAAATATTAATTGTGAGTTATGCAGGGTATAAATTAAAATTAGGTTTTAAAAAATCAGCAATTTTAGGATTATTATTATTTTTGTCAATAAGTTGGTACATAATTTTTGCTTTGCCAGGAATCATTTTTATTTCAGGAACATTAATGATAATGATAAATATATTTATAGTTGCAGTAATTAACATTCTGATTTATATTTTTGCTGCAATGTTAGGAAATATGTTAGCAAAAATAAACATTAAAAAAAAGCGTTAATTTTTTTTTAAATAAAAATATTAATTAGTAAATTTTATAAAATTAGGCAAGCAGTGTTAGTCTTATGAGAGAAACAGTTAATGAATACATAACTAAGCAAAAGTCTCCTCAAAAAGAGATATTAATTGAATTAAGGAGATTAATAAATTCTAAATACCCTGGAGTTAAAGAAGAAATGTTAATGGGTGCTGTAAGATTCGGCGATAATAAATG